>JACPTJ010000331.1 GCA_016192835.1 Betaproteobacteria bacterium | reverse complement strand
GTTCGAAGCGATGATCCGCGAGGACACTGCGAAATGGGCCAAAGTCGCCAAGGCGGCGGGCGCAACAGCCGAATGATGGCAGCCCGACTCGTGCATCATCACTTGAAAGGAGCAAAGCAATGAACGACGAAGAACGGCTTCAGTTTGGACACCAGATGCGCAGACAAGTCCTGGGCGCCGAGTACGCCGACGGCATTCCCGCCACCGAGACCGAATTCTCTCAGCCGATCAGGGATTTCACTACGAAGTACGTATGGGGCGAAATCTGGGGCGATCCGACCCTGCCGCCCAAGATACGGGGTCTCATCAACATCGCGATGCTGACTGCCATGCATTGCTCGCACGAGCTGAAGTTGCATATCCGCGGCGCACGCAGAAACGGTTGCAGTTGGGAAGAGATACGGGCCGTGCTGAAACATGCCGGCGTATATTCCGGCGCACCGGCGCTAAGATCCGCCGTCAGATACGCCAACGAGGTGTACGCCGACGAAGCAAAGAAGAAGTAAATTCGCGGGCGGCGCGATCGAACCCGCTCCGCTTCTCATTCTGCCTTTATGCCGGCCGCCTTGATAACGCTGCCGAACTGTTTGAGTTCGCGCTTGATCTGCGCCGCGAATTCTTCGGGTGTGCTGCCGACCGGATCGGAGCCGGTCGCTGCGAGGCGCTCGCGAACTTCTGGCAGCCGCAACAGCTTCCCCACCTCGGTGTAAAGCTGATCGACGATCGCACGACTCAGGCCAGCCGGTCCGAGCAGGCCCTGCCAGGGAGCGACTTCGAAACCTTTCAGCCCGGCTTCCTCGAGCGTTGGCACCTCGGGAAAATAAGGCAAGCGTTGCTTGCTCGAGGTCGCGAGCACTTTGACCCTGTTTTGCTTGATGAAAGCCATTGCGGTGATCGAAGTGGCAAAGGTCAGCTGGACTTCCCCACCCGCCAACGCGATCAGCATTGGAGCGCCGCCCTTGTACATCACCGAAGCGGTTTGAGTTTTGGTCTCCTGCTTGAAGTACTCTGCAGCGACGTGCCCTGCCCCGCCCATCGAGGCGATGCCGACGTTGAGCTTGCCGGGATGCGTTTTGGCGTAGGCGATGAGTTCCTTGACCGAGTTAACCGGCAGCGAAGGGTGAATGGCGAGTACCAGCGCCTGCGTCGCCACCTGCGTTATGGGCGTGAAGCTCTTGACCGGATCGTAGGGAATATTCTTGACCAGGAACGGCGTGACGGTATACGAAGCAAGGGCAAATAACAGCGTATAACCGTCGGGCGATGCGCGCGCAACGATTTCCGTGCCGATAACGCCGCCTCCGCCTGCCCGGTTGTCAACGACGACCTGCTGGCCGAGCGCCTCGGACAGTTTGATCGCGATGATGCGCGCGACCACTTCGGTGCCGCCGCCGGGGGCAACGGGCACGATGAGCCGAATCGGTCTAGCGGGATAGTTGCTCTTTGTTGCGAGGGTTTGGGATTGCGCTCCGGCCGCCGCGGCGCTGGCGGCCACGAACGCGATCGCAAAAAGGCGGATCAGGAAGGGCATGCCATACCTCCGTATGTTTGCGGGCGCACCGGCCATGCACTGTCAAGCGGCAATCGCCAGCATGCGAGCACTTCCGGCCTTGACCTGTCCTACGCGGCGCTCCCCGATGACGCGAACATCCGCATCAGGGATGAGCGCCTAGCTGCCCGCAGGACTCAGTCGATCTCTGCTCCAGAGGCTTTCACCACGACCGCCCATTTTTCAATATCCGCCTTGACGAAAGCCGCGAACTGCGCTTGCGTTTGTTTGATCGGATCCAGTCCCTGCTTGGCAAAGTTCGCAACGACGTCGGGTAGACGCAGCACTTCTGCAGTGTCGGCGTGGATGCGTGCCAGGACGTCCTTCGGCGTCGCCGCCGGCGCGAAGAATCCATACCAGTACACGACCTCGTAGCCGGGCACGCCCGCCTCCGCCATCGTCGGAATTTCCGACATGCTCGGCGCGCGCTGCGCCGAGGACACTGCGAGCGCTTTGAGCCGTCCGGCTTTCACGAACGGCGCCGCGGCAGGGAGCGTGGAGAACATCAGGTGTACTTGGCCGCCGACCAGGTCCGCCAGCGCGGGTCCCGCGCCCTTGTATGCAACATGAACGATGTCGATCTTGGTCAGGTAGCGAAACAACTCTCCCGACATGTGATTTCCGGTGCCGGTGCCTGCCGAGACGTAGTTGAGCTGGCCCGGCCGCGCGAGAGTGAACGCAACCAGTTCTTTCGCGGTCTTGACCGGGATCGACGGATGAACCACCAGAACCATCGGCGTCGAAGCGAGTGGAGTGACGGGCGCAAGGTCGCGCAACGTATTGTACGGAAGTTTTGTATGCAGGCTCGAGCCGATGCCGACCTCGGATGTCGATCCAACCAGCATGGTGTGTCCGTCGGGCGCCGACTTGACCGTGAGATCGGCGCCGACCGTACCCGCGGCACCCGGACGATTGTCCACGAACACCTGCTGACGGAATCTATCCGTGAGCTTTGGCGCGACGGTTCTCGCAACGATGTCCGTGCCACCGCCCGGCGTGAAGGGTACGATGAGGCGAACCGGCTTCGCCGGATACGTTTGACTATGCGCGGCTGGATTACCGAGGAGTGCTGCAACAGACATTGCGATCGCGGCAGGCAAATGGGTTTTCACGTCGAATCCTCCTCCGATACAGTGATGCGCTGTTGGGATGGCGTTGCCCGCTCGTACCCGACCCTGGCGGGATCGCTCCTAGTATACTGCTCCTTTTCAAACGCGCCCGCTCGGGTAAACTTGAAACAATGGCAAGGGGATCATGAAATCTGCTGAAAGCGCGAACAGCATGCCGCTCGCGGGGGTCCGAGGAATCGATCTCACGGGTTTGTTGCCCGGACAAAGGGCCGCGCAAATGCCGGGATTACCGAGGTCGTCTTGATCTGTATTGAGCGGGTCCTGCGGGAAATGTGAAGCATGAGCGAATTCGCTTGGTCGCCAACGCCAGAGCTGATTGCGCAGTCGAATTTGAGCGCATTTCTTGAGCACACCGGCTGCGGCGACTACGACGCGCTCGTCGCGCGCGCCGACGCCGAACCGGGGTGGTTCTGGGAACAGGTGATCCGCTTTTTCGATCTGCGCTTCTACAAGGCGTACGAGAGAATCGTTGACGTGTCGGCCGGCCTTCCCTGGGCGCGCTGGTGCGTCGGCGGCACCACGAACCTGGTGCTCAACTGCATCGACCGGCATCGCGGTACCGCGGTCTGGGACCGGACTTACCTTGTCTGGGAGAGCGAGCGCGGCGCGCAGCGCACGCTTACGTACCGCGAATTCGATGCTGAGGTCTGCCGGCTCGCGAACACGCTCCGTTCGCTCGGCGTCGGGCGCGGCAATGTTGTCGGGATCTTCATGCCGAACCTGCCGGAGGCTTTCATGGCCTTTTACGCGATCGCGAAAGTCGGGGGCATCGTGATGCCGCTTTTCTCCGGGTTCGGACCGGAGCCGCTGGCGCTGCGGCTCGCCGATGGGGGCGCGCGGGCGGTAATCACTTCCGACGGCGCGTGGCGCCGCGGCAAGCCGGGCGCGATGAAGGGCGTCCTTGACGAAGCGTTGAATAGCGTCCCGACCGTGCGGCACACAATCGTGGTGCGCTACCTCGGCGACGTGATCTCCGCTCCGATGACCTCCGGGCGCGACTACTGGTGGCACGAGCAAGTGGCACGACAATCGCCCGACGCGCCGACGGAAGAGATGAATGCGGACGATCCGGCGGTTCTGATCTATACGTCGGGCACCACGGGCAAGCCCAAGGGTGCGGTATGGACACACATCTCCAATGTCGCGAAGCTCGCCCTCGACTTCGGTGTATGCCTCGACTTCAAGCCAGACGACCGGTTTTTCTTTCTTTCCGATATGGGCTGGATGGTCGGCCCGATGAGTACCATGGTGTCCTCAATACTGGGAGCCAGCGTGTTGCTGGCCGAAGGGGCGCCGGATTATCCGGATACCGGGCGTCTCTGGCGGCTCGTCCAGCAGCATCGCGTCACATTTCTCGGAGTCTCGCCGACCCTGGTGCGGGGCATGATGCGTTACGGCATGGAAGAGGTCGGACGCGCGGATCTTTCGAGCCTTAGGATCACATTCTCCAGCGGCGAACCGTGGACTGAAACGCCCTGGAACTGGTTCTTCGAGCACGTGTGCAAGCGGCGCCTGCCCAACCTGAACATATCCGGAGGCACCGAGGTAGGTTGTCTCATTCTGACGAACACCCTGCATCACAGGCACAAGCCCTGCGCGTTCAGTGGTCCCGTCCCCGGAATGGGGGCCGATGTCGTGGACGACGCCGGGAAGTCCTGCGTCCCCGGACAGGTCGGGGAACTCGTGCTGAGGCAAGCCTCGATCGGACTGACCAAGAGCCTCTGGCACGATGATAAGCGATACTTCGAGAGCTACTGGAACACGATTCCCGGTGTGTGGGTGCATGGCGACCTTGCCACGCGCGACGCGGATGGCTGCTGGTTCATTCTCGGCAGATCCGACGACACGATCAAAATCGCGGGCAAGCGCACCGGGCCGACAGAGTTGGAAAACCTGCTCATGAAGACCGGTCAGCTCCTGGAATGCGCTGTGGTTGGCATCCCGGACGAATTAAAGGGTTCGGCCATCGTGTGCGTGTGCGTGGCGCGACCGGGCGTGGACGCGGGCGCGGCGCTCGAGCAGGAACTCGTGCGGACGCTGGTGCAGGGGATGGGAGCGTCCTACCGTCCCAAGCAGATCGTGTTCGCGAGGGACCTGCCCAAGACGCGCAACATGAAGGTGATGCGCCGGGTAGTGCGGGCGGCGCTCACCGGCGAAAATGCAGGTGACCTGTCTGCGCTCGTAAACCCGGAGGTAGTGAAAGAACTGCAGGCAATGCATCAATGATGAAGCACGCGGTCTGTTGCTGGTGTGGACCGACATTCCCGGGAAGCTCGAGTCGGATTTGAAGGCTGATGCAGCTTGCTCAACGCGTGATCGAATACTATGATGACGAGAAGCGTAGGTATTTCAGAATTTCCCTGGGAGGATGGATTGAAAATCTCGATGCTGGCGCACCCTATCTGGTGCGGTGCGTTTCTGACTTTGGTGGGTAACTCTGCGCTGGCACAAGATTCGACGGCAAACGCGGCGCTTGCCTACCCGACCAAGTCTGTTCGTATCCTGGTGGGCTACGCTGCCGGCGGCGGGCTCGATGTCATCGCTCGCCTCTTCGCCCAGAAATTCATCGAATCCATGGGCCAAACCTTCCTGGTAGACAACCGTCCCGGGGCGGGAGGAAACATAGCGACCGATCTTACTGCCAAGGCCGTAGCGGACGGCCACACGCTGATTATGGCGGGCTCGTCCCACGCCATCAACGTCAGCCTCTATAGCAAGCTCCCGTATGATGCGGTCAAGGATTTTGCGCCAATCAGCCTCGTGGCGATAGCGGCGAGCGTACTGGTCGCCCATCCCTCGGTACCGATTAATTCGCTACGGGACCTGATCGCCCTGGCGAAGTCCAAGAGTGGGCAGGTCAGCTATAGCTCGTCGGGTAGCGGCACGCCCCAGCATCTTGCGATGGAGTTATTTCGGTCCATGGCAGGAATCCAATTGCTGCATGTTCCGTACGGCGGGGGCGCCCCGGCCATCACCGCAGCATTGGCCGGGCAGGTCCAACTCCATTCCAACAGCTTGCCCACGGCACTGCCGCACGTGCGAAGCGGAAAACTCAGAGCATTGGGGGTCACAAGCGCCGAGCGTTCTCAAATCGCCCCGGAAATTCCAACCGTTGCTGAAGCGGGAGGATTACCCGGCTATGAAGCGACAGGGTGGTACGGGCTGCTGGCGCCTGCCGGCACACCAGCTCCAGTGATCAGAAAGTTAAACGGGGAAATACAACGCTTGTTGCTGCAGCGCGATATCAAGGACCGCCTGATAACCCTGGGGTTCGATCCGTACCGCAATTCTTCGGAAGAGTTCGCGCAATATATTCAGAGGGATATCGCGAAGTGGGGCAAGGTCGTTCGCGAATCCGGTGCGAAAGCAGATTGATTTGCACTGGCGAAGCCGACAAGTGTCCGGTTCCGGTGTAAGGTATCACGTGACCAGCCATTGCGCTTGGGCAGATCACTTGGCGGTAATGACGAGGTGCCCATGAACAGGCCTGAACACAATGTCTTCTTGCAGACGGGCACGAGCGCGAAGATCACACGGGTCGAAACCATTCCGTTACTTTTGCCTTTTCATGTCCCGTTCAAGATTGCCAACGGCGCGGCGCGTCCCTCGGTCGAAATCTTACTGGTCCGCCTGCACACCGACGAAGATATCGTTGGCATAGGCGAGACGCAAGCCTGGCGCCGGCAAGGCAGCTCGGAAACGCTGGCGAGCCTCACTCGGGTGATCGAGGATCATTTTGCTCCACGTCTGGTCGGGCAATCGCCCTTCGCGTTGCCCTCGATATTGCGCAACCTCGAGGAGACGATCTATCACAGCTTGTACGCGCAAGCTGCGGTGGCCGATGCACTCTACGACCTGCAGGGAAAGATGCTTGGAGTCCCGGTGTACAAGCTGCTGGGCGGAAAATGCCGCGATGCCTTGGCTACGTGCGCTGTACTCTCCATCAAGCCTTCGGTCGACGAAACGCTGGAAGGCGCAGTCGAATTCTTCGAGCAAGGTTATCGCAGCTTTACCGTCAAGATCGGGGTAGACCCAGTGAATGACGTGCGCAACGTCAGTGCTTTGCGTGAACGTCTAGGCGACGAGGTAGTCATACGCGTCGATGCCAATGCCGGGATGGAGTTCGATGGCGCGTTCGCACTTCTGAAAAAGCTCGAACCCTACGGCCTCGACGCCGCCGAGCAATTGCTTCCGATCTGGGACGTCGATGGAATGGCGGAACTCGCCCGGCGGGTTGATGTTCCGCTGATGGCGGACGAATGCGTTTCTACAGACCACGACCTGATCCAGGTCATCAAGAAGCGGGCGGCAACGGTCGTTCAGACGAAGGTCGCCAAAAACGGTGGGCTATGGAACTCACGCAAGTTATGGTTCATCGCTAATGCGGCCGGAATGCGCATCTTCCCCGGCAATCATCCGGGTACGAGCATTGCAACCGCTTCAGTGGTACACCTCGCCGCTGCGTGGCCGGGTCCCCTGCTCGAAGGGCCTTTTCCGGTTGGAATCTCCACGCTCGCTGGAGATGTTGTGACGGAACCGATCCGGCTGGAGGGTAATCTCGTCCGCGTTCCGGACGGCCCCGGTTGGGGCTTTACGTTAGACGAGGACAAGATTCGCAGACTGCGCGCGGATCGGTAAGCGAAGGACAGAGGTAGTCCCATTTGTTTTTCCTATTTCTTAGCCGAATAAGTTCCTGACCGGCGCACTCCGCAAAGAATTGAAGTGACTGAATAAGAACGAAAGGAAGAGACATGCGCAACGTAATTGCGTTGTTGGTGCTCGCGGGACTCGCATTCATCCAGCCCGCGATGGCCCAGAGTTACCCGACGAAGCCCATCCGGCTGATCGTGCCGTTCCCGCCGGGTGGAAGCGCGGACGCGACAGCGAGACCGATAGCGGAAAAGCTCAGTGCAGCGCTCGGTCAGAACATCGTCGTTGAAAACCGCGGAGGCGCGCTTACGGTGCTGGGCGCCGAGTTGGCGGCGAAAGCGGCGCCCGACGGCTACACGCTGTTCCTGATGCCCGGCGCGCACGTGCTGAGCCCGCGTCTCGTCAGGAACGTGCCTTTCCATCCGGTGAACGACTTCACTCCGATCGCCATGCTGGCCTACGTCCCGTTCGCGATCTTCACCGATCCGAAGCAGCCTTTTTCGACGCTGCAGGACATGATCGCGTACGCGAAGGCCAATCCCGGAAAGCTCTCGATCGGCATCACCGACGCCGTCGGCAGACTGTGCATCGAATCGCTGAAGTCGATGGCGAAGATCGATGTGACGCTCATCAATTACAAAGGCGCCCCTGCGCTCGCAACCGACGTCGCCGGCAGCCAAATCCACGGCGGTGTCATCACGCCGCCTTCGATCCTCGGCTTCTACAAGGACCGCCGGTTGAATGTGCTCGCCATCACCGGGCCGAAACGTCTCGCGCTGATGCCGAACGTGCCGTCGGTCGCCGAGGCCGCGGGCTTGCCTGACTACAGCATACAGACGTGGTTTGCGCTTTCGGGGCCCTCCGCCATGCCGCGCGCTGTGGTCGATCGCCTGCAGCGCGAGATCCAGAAGATCATCGTCATGCCCGACATACGCGAGCGTCTCGGTTTCCAGGGAATGGAGCCCGCGAGCGACACGAGCACGGCAACGGCGGCCGCAACCATCAAGTCAGAGATGAATCGACTGGGCAAGCTCGCCGAGGTTGCGGGCATCAAGCCGGAATGATCGCGGCGCGCGAACGGCTCGCAGAATGAAGGAGCCCCCAGACACAGCCGATGTGATCGTCATCGGCGGCGGCGGCTCGGGACTCGCCGCAGCGGCGGAAGCCGCGGGTCTCGGCCGCAGCGTCATCCTGCTCGAAAAAAATCCGCAGCTCGGCGGCAGCACCGGGCAGTCGGTCGGTTCGGTGTCCGCTTCGAACACGCCTCACCAGCACAAGCTCGGCATCAAAGATTCGCCGGACGAGCATTTCGAAGACCTGGGCCTCTTCGCCGGTGCGATGGCGCCGCGCGACAACCTCGCGCTCCGGCACATCCTGGTCGAAGAGGCGACCGACACGTTCAAGTGGCTGCTTTCGAATGGCGTGGTGTTCATGGGTCCGGCGCTCGAGCCGCCACATCGCCATCCCCGCATGCACAACGTGGTGCCGGGGTCGAAGTCTTATCCTTATCATCTGGGCCGATTGTGCAGCCGGCGCGGCGTCGACATTCGGTTCTCGACGCAAGCGCGCTCGTTCATCGTCGAGAACGAGCGCGTGGTCGGCGTCGTCGCAGTCGATGAGAATGGAACCGAGCGGCACTTCCGCGCGAATCGGGGCATCGTATTGACGAGCGGCGATTATAGCGGCGGGCGGGAGATGAAGGCGCGCTTCGCTTCCGATCTCGCGGCGACGAGCGACGCCGTCAATGTCACCAATACCGGCGACGGCCACGCGATGGCGCTCGCAATCGGCGCCTCGGTCGTCAACGGCGATCTCGTGCATGGGCCGATACTGCGGTTCGTTCCACCGAGCCGCCCCTCCCTCATTTCAAGGATTCCGCCGTTCACGTGGGTAGCCAAGGCAGCTACGTTCGCGATGGAGCATGCGCCTCAGGCGCTCGTGCGGCCGATCCTGATGAGCTTCATCACCACCGTGCTTGGGCCCGATCCCGGCTTGTTCAAAGCCGGCGGCATTCTGGTCAACGAAAAAGGACAGCGTTTCACGAACGAGCGTGAGAATCCGGCGTGCGACCTGGTGTCGCAGCCGAACGGCGTCGGCTACATCGTTCTCGACAGTGCGCTTGCGCGTCAATTCACGGCGTGGCCCAACTTCGTTTCGACCGCGCCGAATGTCGCCTATGCCTATCTGCCCGACTACAAACACAACCGGCGCGATATCTACCACGAGGCCTCCGACGCCGCTCGCCTTGCGGAACGTCTCAAAATGGATCCGCAGCAACTGGCCGCCTCGCTTCAAAGCGGCGGACCCGATGGCACAGGCCTTACCAAGGCGCCATTCATCGCGCTGGGCCCCGTGAAGAGCTACATCGTGCTCACCGAAGGGGGAGTGAAAGTGACGGAGCGTCACGAGGTCGTCGGTGCCGGCGACAAACCGCTCGTGGGACTTTTTGCAGCGGGTTCCGCTGGACAGGGTGGCCTGCTGCTCTATGGCCACGGGCACCACCTCGCGTGGGCTTTCGTATCCGGCCGGCGCGCCGGCCGCTATGCCGCGCTGACGCGGCCGATTTGAAAAAGGAAGCGCAATGCTTTACATGGTCGAGATGGATCTACCGCACCCGTCGCTGCTGGACGAATGGCATCGCTGGTACAACGAGCACCTTCGAATGCTGCTCTCAATACCCGGCATCTTGTCGGCCCAGCGATTTCAATCGATTGCGCCGGGCGCGTCACCTTTTGTCGCGATTTACACCATCGCGGGCGCCGACGTAATGACGAGCCCGGCGTATCGCGCGAAGGCCGGTCCCAAATCGCCGGGACGCTGGAGCGAGCTCATGACGAACTGGTATCGGAACGTGCTCGATGGTCTCGAGCGCGCACCGGAAGTGCCGCGGGGGGGCTGGCTCGCTATCATGGATCGCCGCACCGCTTCAGCGCCGCCGTTGCCGGAAGGCTTTATCGCGCTGCGGCCCGTCGCGCTCGACTGCTCGATCGTCGAGCGGGGACTGATGTTCGGGCGCGAGGGGAGTGCGCCTCCCGCGGCACGCGAGGAGAAAGACTGCCATCTGAGGATCTGCAAGCCGATCACGCCGCTGCTGAAGTCTGGCGCTGCAGAAGCCGCTCCGTGAGATCGGTCAGGTGCCACCGTCCCTCCTCATCGTTTCGGCTGCGCTAGGCTACCCTGTTTGGCAGCAATCGCTTCCGCAGCCAGCAGCCCGAAGATGAGCGCCTGCGCGAGGCCGCCGGCATAGTACGCGCGTTCACCGCCGTCCAAACCACCGGCGATGGTACCGGCAGCAAAGAGCCCCGGGATGGGCGAGCCGCTCTTCGCGAGCGCGCGGCCGTGGTGATCGATGCGCCCGCTTCACTCTTCCGGCAAATCCTCCGTCGTCGCCAGGAACGCCGCATTCCGGCCGGCGATGCGTCCCGAAGTAAAAGCCCAGCCGATATGATGGCCGTGACCCAGTAACAGCAGCCCGCCTTGACCCACGCCGCCGGCCGCGAACAGCCCGGGTATCGGCTGCGCGTCCTTGCCAAGCACCTGCAAGCTTTCGTTCACCGCGAGACCGCCCTCGGTAAAACCCATCAGGTACTTGATCGGCCCCAGCGAGTGATACGGAGGTTTGACGATCGCCGGGCGGGTGTTGCCCGATTTTCCCGCCGCTTGGTTATAGTCGGCCACCGTTTTTTCCAGCGCTGCCACCGGAATGCCGCGCCGCTGCGCAAGCTCGGCGATGGTGTTCCCGCAGGCATACACGTCCGGGCGGTTGCGGCGGTAATCGGGCAGATAAGCGTAGGCAACGCCGGGCGCGGTCGAAATGTAGTACGGCCAGGCGGAAAATTTCCGCGCCGTCGTATCGTCCATGATGGCATAGCCACACTGGTCAGGCTGGTCCAGAAGAGCGATTTCTGGCTTATCGAGCTCGTCGACAAAGCGTTCGCCATTCTTGTTCACCAGGATCGCGCCCTCGGCGAACATCTTCAGCTCGGGCACCAGGAAAGTGGTTACGTAACTCAGCACCAACGGACGCAGGATGCTTTCCGGGAGATGGGCAAGCGCCCAGGCGATAAACTTCGTGGCGATAGGCCACGGTGGAATGCGCTGCGTCAAAGGTTGTTTCGCCGGCGCCAGGAAACGCAAGCTCGTATAGCTGAAGTGACCGTTGACAATTCGCGCACCGATTTCCATCGCCATCCGCTGGCCGTCACCGGTGCTGGCCGGATTGATGGGCCCGATGCGCGCCGCCTGTTCGGAGATATGGCGTGCCTTCATCTCACGATTGGCGCTGAAGTCGCCGCTGGTCAGCACCACGCCGCCACGCGCAACATATTGACGCTGACTGCCATCCGAATCCGTGCATTCCACCCCGATTACCCCCTCACCGTCGCGCAGCAGGCGTTGTGCGCGCTGGTTCACGCGGATGTCGACTCCGATCTTCCGGGCATGGCGTTGCAGATGATAAATGTAGGCGCGTGAGTTCGGCACGACCACGTGCATGCGCGGCTTGCGGTTCGGTACTTCCGGCATCGGTCCGAAGAACACGACGCCCTTATCCATGAGCCAGCGCAGCGTCTCCGTTACATTGTCGGTAACGCCCGGAACTGATGCGGCGAGTTGGACGCGGAAATGGACCCGACCGACCACACGGTGGTTCCGCCGACTTCAGGATTTTTCTCCAGAAGCACAACGTCGCGGCCGTAAGACCGGGCCTCGATCGCCGCGGCAAAACCCGCGCCGCCACCGCCGACCACGACGACGTCGAACTGTTTCCCTGGCAAAATTATCTCCTATTGAGCATCATCAAATTACGTGACAGATTGACGAACTCGTAGAATCCACCGCAACTCGAACCGGTGGATTGCGCTTCGCTCCATCCACCCTACGCTGGAAATTGTCACGGACACATGTTATTTTCAATAATGCGACCCCGGCCAACGCACGGATCCTGGATTAATGCGCCCGGACCTTGCCCACTCGACCAGTTCGCGTTTCAGTATTTTTCCGCTCGGGGTCAGCGGAAACGCATCCACTGCCACGAAATATTCCGGCATATCATATGTTGAGAGACCGCGTTCATGGAGATGCCTCAACAGCATCTGCGGATCGATGCTCGCCGCATCCTGCGGCACCACCGCAAGGCACACTTTTTCCCCAAGGCGTTCGTCGGCTATCGGGAATGCGGCGGCCTTCGAAACCGACGGGTGGCTGCGCGCAAGATCTTCGATTCTTGCAGGATGGATGTTGCGTCCACCGCGAATAATGATTTCTTTCTTGCGGCCAACGATTTGAAGCCTGCCCATCTCGTCAAGCCGCCCCAGGTCACCCGTCATGAACCAGCCGCACCGATTGAAAGACTGCTCGGTTGCATTCTGGTTGTCGAAGTAACCCAGCGTCAGACACGCTCCGCGGCCCCCGATTTCCCCGATTTCGCCCCGCGCGACCTCGACATCAGGGTCCTCCTGGCTCCAAATCCTGACTTCGTAACCCGCGCATGCGCGGCCGCAGGTTTCCACGATGGCCTGCGTGTCGTCATCGGGCAACGTATATTGATGCGCGCCGTTCTCGGTCATACCGTAAACGTTCTGCGGGGTGATGCCCAGGTCAAGCAGTGCGCGCACGGTCTCGCGCGGGATTGCCGACCCACCCATATAAAACACGCTGACCTTACCCAAACGGTCATACCCTCGCCGTTTTGTCTCGGCGAGAACATCGATTGCATGCGTGGGCACGCCCATGATATACGTCGCGCCGGTTTCGTGTACCCAGTCCAGAGTTGTTTTGCCTTTGGGCACGTCGTTCAGAACCAGCTCGAAACCGCTGACCAGCGCCTGAGCCATCGCAATAGTACCGATAGCGTGTGTCAGCGGGCTCATGCTGAGCAGGACGATCGCTTCGTGGTGATGCCAATCCGCTGCCATTGCGCGGGCGTTGGCGAGCAACGTATTGTCAGAGTGCATAACGCCCTTGGGCTCACCGGTCGTACCCGAGGTGAATGCGAGTAGCACGATCTTGTCCGAATCCACGACCGGCGCCGGCAGGGCCGCTACTGACGCCGCCCCCGCTCCAAGGTTGGGCGAACCCGCCTCGGCAACCGGCTTCAGGCGATAGACGCGTTTGATCGTAGCAACCTGGTAGGCAGTCTCAAAAATATTCCCGCGATCCGCGTCAGCGCCAAAGCCCTGCTGCGCGAAAAGCACGACACTTTGTATCCGGGTCAACAAATCGACCACGTCCGCGACCGTATAACTTTGATGCAAAGACGGATTGCAGATGTATCCGTTCCGGGAACAGGCAAGCGTTACGACAACCGTTTCGGCCCGATTCGGCAGCCAGACTGATACCCGTTGTCCGGCTTTGAGCCCGGCCTGATGCAAGTCGAAAGCGACGAGATCGACCCATTCCAGCAACTGTCCCCACGTGAGCCTTCGATGGCTATCGCGCAACGCAAATTGTTCGGGTCGCACTGCCGCATGGTGCTGAAGCAGCGAGTACAGCGTATCCTTGCGCCAATAGCCCGCGCCGTAGTATTCGGCGGCCCTCGCGGGATTATGAAGAGTCAGTATCGCGGCCATGGCGACACGCGAACAAAAAAAGCAACGTAGCTCGACGCGAAGTTCAGCACGGCAATCGCGTCACGGCTGTGTGCTGCATATACCAGGCATCCCATTCCGCTTGAAGGCCCGCTTGCGCGAAATTCATCTCGACTATGTAAAGCATGCCTGGGTACGTTCAGCCACACACCCGGCGGGAAGGGCTGTCTTTCTTTCTCTAATGGTGATTAAATTGTAGGTGACGCTC
>JACPTJ010000330.1 GCA_016192835.1 Betaproteobacteria bacterium | reverse complement strand
CTCCGGGTCGGAGCTCTCAATCGTGGCCTGCTTTGAGTACATGCGTGCGGTCCTTATTCGCTTGAGCGAGGGATCGGGCGATGCCCATCATTGGTGAAGCCCGATAAATTGTTGATTTTACCATGCTTAATTCCAATGTATCATGATGCGGACCCATCTGCATCGGCTTATTGCAGGGAGGTAACGAGTTGAAACGATTGCTGGCGCTGTCGCGCCTGATTGACGCCCTCAATGAACGCATCGGCCGCCTGGTCTACTGGCTGGTGCTTGCCGCGGTGCTGGTGAGCGCCGGCAATGCGACCATGCGCTACGCGTTCAACCTGAGTTCCAACGCGTGGCTCGAAATCCAGTGGTATCTGTTCTCGGCGGTATTTCTGCTGTGCGCCGGTTATACCCTGCTGCACAACGAGCACATCCGCATCGACGTCATCGCGGGCCGCCTGTCGAAACGCGCGCAGACCTGGATCGACATTTTCGGCTGCGTGTTTTTCCTGCTGCCAATGGCACTTATCATCATGTGGCTCGCGTGGCCGGTTTTCATGGATGCCTACACGCGCCACGAAATATCGGGCGATGCGGGCGGGCTGGTGCGCTGGCCGGTCAAGCTGCTGATGCCGGTCGGCTTCTTTCTCCTCGCGCTGCAGGGCATGTCCGAGCTGATCAAACGCGTCGCGTTCCTGCTGGGACTGATTCCGGACCCGGTCGAAATGCACGAGGTTCCCGTGGAGCTCGCGATAGCGCGCAGCGAAGAAGAGGCGAAATGACCGGCTTCCTCGCCGCCAACCTGGCGCCATTGATGTTCTCGGCGCTGGTGGTGTTCCTGCTGCTCGGCTACCCGGTCGCATTTTCGCTCGCCGCCAACGGCCTGCTGTTCGGTTTCATCGGCATCGAGCTCGGCCTGCTGACACCGGCGCTGCTCCAGGCGCTGCCGGAGCGCGTGTTCGGCATCATGCGCAACGAAACGCTGCTCGCAATCCCGTTCTTCACCTTCATGGGACTGATCCTCGAGCGCAGCGGCATGGCGGAGGACCTGCTCGACACCATCGGCCAGTTGTTCGGGCCGCTGCGCGGCGGGCTTGCCTACGCGGTGATCTTCGTTGGCGCGCTGCTCGCGGCGAGCACCGGCGTGGTGGCGGCGTCGGTCATTTCAATGGGCCTGATTTCGCTGCCGATCATGCTGCGT
Source organism: Betaproteobacteria bacterium (assembly GCA_016192835.1). GTDB lineage: Bacteria > Pseudomonadota > Gammaproteobacteria > Burkholderiales > SG8-41 > PALSA-1004. The sequence continues at coordinate 11,879 of JACPTJ010000330.1, read as the reverse complement.
TATGGCTACGACCGCAGGCTCGCCACGGGCGTGATCGCGGCCTCCGGCACGCTGGCGCAGATCATCCCGCCCTCGCTGGTGCTGATCGTGCTCGCCGACCAGCTCGGCCGCTCGGTTGGGGATATGTACGAGGGGGCATTGATTCCCGGGCTGATCCTGACCGCGCTGTATGCCGGCTACGTGCTGATTCTGACTTTCGTGGCGCCCGGCGCAGCGCCGGCACTGCCGCCGGAAGCGCGCACGCTGCGCGGCTTCAGGCTGATCCGCCGCGTGATCTTCGTGCTGATCCCGCCGCTGGCGTTGATTTTCCTGGTGCTCGGCACGATCTTTCTCGGCGTCGCCACGCCGACCGAAGGCGGCGCGATGGGCGCCAGCGGCGCGTTGATCCTCGCGCTGATCAACCGCCGCCTCGACTGGTCGCTGCTCAGGCAGGCGATGAATTCGACCGCCAAGCTGTCGTCGTTCGTGCTGTTCATCCTGATCGGCTCCACGGTGTTCGGCCTGGTGTTCCGCGGCATCAACGGCGATTTGTGGGTCGAGCACCTGTTGACCGGTCTGCCGGGCGGCCCGCTCGGCTTCCTGGTCGTGGTCAACATCATGGTGTTCCTGCTCGCGTTCTTCCTCGACTTTTTCGAGCTCGCATTCATCATCGTGCCGCTGCTCGCACCGGTCGCCGAGAAGCTCGGCATCGATCTGATCTGGTTCGGTGTGCTGCTCGGCATCAACATGCAGACCTCGTTCATGCACCCGCCGTTCGGTTTTGCATTGTTCTATCTGCGCAGCGTCGCGCCGCTCAAGGACTACCCCGACAAGGTGACCGGCAAGCTCACCGCCAGGGTCACCACCGGTCAGATTTACTGGGGCGCGGTGCCGTTCGTCGTGATCCAGGTCATCATGGTCGGGGTGGTGATCGCATTCCCGCAGATAGTGTCAGGCGGACTCACCAAGCAGCAATTGCGGGATCCGGGCACGATCGAAATACAGTTACCCGCGCCCGACGAACATCCGGTGAGCGAGGAAGAAAAATCGGCCGCCGAAATCCAGAAAGCGTTCGGACAGTCCAGATAGCCGCGCGCCGCCGACGCTCATCCTTTCTTCGCGGGTGCTCCCTTGGCCGGGGCCGCCGGGCGTCCAGCGGAGTACACGAAACTGTCGTAGGTGTGCTCCGCGACCCGGAACCACAACCACTGGTCGTCGCGGAATTTTTTCCACGGCCCGTAAATTTTCTTGAAGTCCGGGCTCTTTGCCGCGAGCTCGACATAGAGCTCGCCCGCCGCCTTGAGACACGCTTCCAGCACCGGGCGCGAGAACGGGCGCAGTTGCGTGCCCGCCGCTACCAGCCTGCGCAAGGCCTCGGTATTCTTGGCGTCGTATTTGGCGAGCATGTGCACGTTGGCTTCGGCACACGCGGTATCGAGCGCTTCCTGGTAAGCCTTGGGCAGCGCCTCCCACTGCTTGACGTTGACGTAAATCGACAGTTGCGCCGACCCTTCCCACCAGCCAGGGTAGTAGTAGAACTTGGCGACCTTGTTGAAGCCGAGCTTCTCGTCGTCGTACGGGCCGACCCACTCGGCGGCGTCGATGGTGCCGCGCTCGAGCGCCTGGTAGATTTCGCCGCCTGCGATCTGCTGCGGTACAACCCCGAGCTTGGCGAGCACCTGGCCAGCCATCCCGGCAATCCGCATCTTGAGGCCCTTGAGATCGGCTACGGTCTTGATCTCCTTGCGATACCAGCCCGCCATCTGGGTGCCAGTGTTGCCGGCGGGGAACTGGACAATGTTGTATTGCTTGAACAGATCGCGCATCAGCTCGATACCGCCGCCGTAGTACATCCAGGCGTTCTGCTGGCGGGCGTTCATGCCGAACGGGAGCGCGGTGTCGAACGCAAATGCCGGATTCTTGCCGATGTAGTAATAACTCGCCGACTGCCCGCATTCGACCGTTCCGTTCTGCACTGCGTCGAGCACCTGCAGGCCGGGCACGATTTCGCCGGCGGCAAAAACCCGGATTTCGAACTTGCCTTCGGTCATTTTCGAAACGCGGGCCGCGATCTGCTCGGCGGTGCCGAACAGCGTGTCGAGGCTTTTCGGAAAACTCGAAGCCATGCGCCACTTGATTGCCGGCTGTGACTGCGCCAGCGCGATCGCCGGCGCCGCGCCAGCACCCGCCGCCAGGCCGGCTGCCGCTTTTTTCAAAAATGCACGTCGTTTCATTTGCGCCTCCTCCCGTGTTGGATTATTCCCCTGCGACCGTCATGCGCTCGATGAGCACCGATCCGCATTGCCGGGAGCCGCGCCGGTCGACGTCATTGCCGACGGCGGCGATGCCGCGAAACATGTCCTTCAGATTGCCGGCGATGGTGATCTCCTGCACCGGGTAGGCAATCGCGCCGTCTTCGATCCAATAGCCGGCGGCGCCGCGCGAATAGTCGCCGGTCACCATGTTGATCCCCTGTCCCATCAGTTCGGTTACCAGCAGCCCGCGCCCCATCTGCTTCAGCAGCTGCGGCAGGTCGAGGCCCGTATCACGCCACAGCAGGTTGTGGTTGCCGCCGGCATTGCCGGTCGATTTCATGCCGAGCTTGCGCGCCGAATAACTGCTCAGGAAATAGCCCTGCACCACGCCGTGTTCGACCACGTGGCGACGGTGGGTCGCCACGCCCTCCGCATCAAACGGGCTGCTCGCAACACCCTTCGGAATGTGCGGATCATCGCTGATCTCGACCCGCGGCGAGAACACCCGCTGGCCGAGGCTGTCGAGCAGAAACGACGACTTGCGATAGAGGCTGCCGCCGCTCACCGCCGTCGCGAAATGGCCGAGCAACGTCGCCGCAGCAGGCGCCTCGAACACCACGGGAACCTGCATGGTCGCGATTTTCTTCGCGCCGAGGCGGCGTAGCGCGCGCTCGCCGGCGGTCCTGCCGATCGCCTCCGGCCGATCGAGGTCAGCAGGATCGCGCGCCGATGCGTACCAGTCGTCACGCTGCATCGCGTCGCCCTTGCCGGCAATTACCGCGCAGCTGATCCAGTGCCGCGAGCTCGGGTAGCCGCCGAGAAAGCCGAGCGAATTGCCGTAGGCGAAGTGCGATTGTTGCAGCGACACCGTTGCGCCCTCGGAATTGGTGATGCGCTTGTCGACCGCAAATGCAGCGCCTTCGCATGCCTGCGCAAGCTCGATCGCGCGCTCGACAGGCAGGTCCCACGGATAGTAGAGGTCGAGCTCCGGAATCTCGCGCGCGAGCAGGTCTTCATCGGCAAGTCCCGCGTAATCGTCGCTCGCGGTGAATTTTGCGATCGACAGCGCGGCACCGGCAGTCGCGCGGATCGCCTGCGGCGAAAAGTCGGAAGTGCTGGCGTGGCCGCGGCGTTTGCCGAGGTAGACCGTGACGCTGATCGACTTGTCGCGGTTGTATTCGATGGTTTCGACCTCACCGCACCGCACCGTGACGGTCTGTCCGAACGCCTCGGAGACCTCGGTTTCGCACGCGCTTGCGCCATGCTCGCGCGCATACCCCAGCACATCTGCTGCGATCTGGCGCAGGGTCGCCTGATCGTTCGAAAACTGGTTGCCCGACGCGGTCCGGGTCTTGAGATCGGTTGCCATCCGGGATAGATCAGCGGAAAAGCCGTTATCATACCAGCTTGCGACCGACGGTTAACGCATGGACGAACACGAACAGCCGAGTAAATCACAACGCAAACGCGAAATGCAGGCGCTGCAGAAAATCGGCGCGCGGCTGGTTGAACTCAACGCCGATCAACTCGCGCAGATCGATCTGCCGGAGCGCCTGTTGGAGGCGGTTCTTGAAGCGCAGCGCATCCGGGATTTCGAGGGCCGCCGCCGCCAGATGCAGTACATCGGCAAGCTCATGCGCGAAGTCGACCCCGCGCAGATCCAGGCCAAACTCGAGCAGTGGCACGGCGTGGCGCGCGCGCACACGGCCTCGCAGCATCTCGCCGAGCGCTGGCGCGAGCGGCTGCTCGACGAAGATGACGCACTCGCATTGTTCGCCAACGAGTATCCCGGCAGCGATCTGCAGCATCTGCGCTCGCTCGTCGCCAGTATCCGGCGCGACCAGGCTGCCAGCCGGCCGCTGAGGAATTACCGCGAACTGTTCCGCGCGGTGCGCGACATTATAGGCAATTCTTCTGCCACAGAGTAAGTCGTGGTTCGTGGTTCGTGGTTCGTGGTTCGTGGTTCGTGGCTCGTGGATCGTGGCTCGTGCTTCGCCTCACGCCTCACTCTTTGCCGGTTGCGCTATACTTTCGCTCCCATGAGCACGTCCACCGACAAGCTTCTTATTGGCCTCGTTTCGGTCAGCGACCGCGCCTCGAGCGGCGTCTACGAGGACAAGGGCATTCCGGCGCTGCAGGAATGGTTCGGCGCGGCGCTCGCGACGCCGTGGAAAATGGTGACGCGGCTGATTCCCGACGAACAGCCGGTCATCGAGCAGACGCTGAAAGATCTCGTCGACAATGAAAAATGCCATCTGGTGCTGACCACCGGCGGCACCGGGCCCGCGCCGCGCGACGTGACGCCCGAAGCAACGCTCGCCGTTGCCGACAAGGTGATGCCCGGATTCGGCGAACAGATGCGGCAGGTCAGCCTCAAGTACGTGCCGACCGCGATCCTGTCACGCCAGCTCGGCGCAATCCGCAAGCAGGCATTGATCCTGAATCTGCCCGGACAGCCGAAAGCGATCAAGGAAACGCTCGACGGCATTTTTGCCGCGGTGCCTTACTGTATCGACCTGATCGGCGGGCCTTATATCGAAACGCACGAGAATGTGATCAAAGTATTCCGTCCGAAATCCGCCCTTAAGCCCAAACAGAGCTGAACCTTTTGCCAGTAGGGTGCGCTTGCGCACCATCCGGCAATCGGTGCGCAAGCGCACCCTACCCCAACTGCAATTCCCCGTGGCAACTTTATTCTTTATGAGCGAACTCCTGGAAACGATAGAAATCGAAACAGCGCCCAACCCCATGGCCGCCGTCATCTGGCTGCACGGCCTCGGCGCCGACGGCAACGACTTCGCGCCCCTGGTGCCCGAACTCGGGCTGAGCGGATCGCCCGGAATTCGTTTCATTTTCCCGCACGCGCCCATGATGCCGGTGACGATCAACAGCGGTTACGTGATGCGCGCGTGGTACGACGTGACCCCCGGCGATCTCGAAGGCCGGCAGCGCCAGGCGGATGAAATGGGCGTGCGCGCCTCGCAGGCGGCGGTCGAAAATCTGATCGCGCACGAAAACCGGCGCGGCATTGCGGCGCGCGACATCGTAATCGCCGGTTTTTCGCAGGGCGGCGCAATTGCGCTGCAGACCGGGCTGCGGCATCGCGAGCGCCTTGCCGGGGTGATGGCGCTTTCCACCTATCTGCCGCTTGCCGACACGCTGCCGGCCGAGGCCGCGGCGCAAAACAAGGACGTGCCGATCTTCTACGCGCACGGCACTTACGACCCGGTAATACCGTTCGCGATGGCAACCGCGTCGCGCGACCGGCTCGGCGCGCTCGGCTACCCGGTGGAATGGCACGAGTACCCGATGCAGCACTCCTTGTGCCTGGAGGAGGTGCAGGCGATCGGCGCGTGGCTGTGCGCAGCGCTGCGCGCTACGCGCGCCGCATCACCTTGAACTTCGCCCAGTCGAAATCATCCCCGCCTTCGACCAGCTTGCGCGGCGCAAGGTGGTAGCGCTTGCCGCGCACGTTCATCTCGAGCCCCTGGCCCGGCGTGTAGCTGCCTCCCCGCAGCAACAATGCGATTTCGCCGTGCCTGTCGGGCGTGGGGGACAGCAGCACCCCGGGCTCGCCCTCGCGCATCGCGTTTGCCGGCGACGCGCTGCCGGCTAGCGCCAGCCGGATTGGAATCACCGCCTGCGCCAGCAGCTGGATGCCCACGTGCCGCAGCTGGTATTCATCGCGTGTGATGCGGCGGATGATGGCGGCCGCCCAGAACTGCGAGGCTTCGGTCTGCACGGCAAGTATGGTGCCGACCTTGATCCAGTCGCCCTTGACCTGCGGAATGACCGCGCCGAATCCGCCCTCGCTGACGTTTTCGACGATCCAGCTTTCGGTTCCCGTCGCCTGCTCGAGATCGAGCGCCTCGTCAGCCGCCGGCTCGACGGCCCGCAGCACTTCCCGGAACCCGTGCACCACGGTCAGCCGCGTCGCGATCTTGCGGCGCCCCGCGCCGCGCGCCGGCGGTTTGTCCGACCAGTACGTCGCGAGTTGCTGCAGCACCGAGAGCACGAGGCCGCTATCGTACATGCCGCCGAGATTGACGTGCGACGGCACGGTGTCCGTGGCTTTGATCTCCTCGATCAGGCGCTCGAGCGCCGGCAGCGCCTTGCCGGCACCAAAAAAGCGCGTCATCTCGTTGGGCTCGAGGCCTTTCATCACTCGCGCCGGGGGCGTGTGCATCGACAGGTCGAAGTAATCGTTGCAGCCGGGTGTCGGCCTGGCCTGAAGCGTGAACATGCCGCCGAAATACGCGACCGCGCGCTCGGCGATCTCCTGTCTGAGCGGCGTCAGCCCGCCGGTCGATGACACGCCGAGCATCATCGATTTCAGAAACTCCTGCTGCACCGTGCCCTGACCGTTCGCGTCGGGATAAATCTCGATCGTCTCGGTGGCGATTCTCTTGGCCTCGGCAAAAAGATAGAGCTGTCCGGCTTCACCCCATAAACGGACATCGACCGGTCCGTAACGCAGCAAGCTCCACTTGAGCTGCACGGTGAGCGCGCGCAGTGCCCGCGCGACGATCGTCGGCAGCTTCCTCCTGATGGCGCCCGCGCCGCCGCTTGCGCCCGACTGGAATTGCTCGACGCACTGGCCGTAGGCATCACCGAGATGCTTCCAGAAGTTGAACAACGTGTTCCACAGCCTGTTTTCGCGGAATTTTTCCTGCCGGTCGGTCGCGAGGTAATCCTGGGCCAGCTTGCGCTGGTGGCCCTTGGCGGCGTGGTCGAGCAGGTCGATCAGCTCGAAGCGATGATCGACCCTGAACCCTTCTGTGCGGCCGATCGAATCGAGCCAGAAAGTCACTTCGTCCAGCGCCTTGATGGAATCGTACGCGGGCAGCTCGGAAATGAGCTTTTTCGCCTGCCTGATACCCGCCATCGGGTGGTCAGGCGCACCACTTCCAAACAGTGCCATTCTCCCTGCCCTTCTAAACGCTATCCAATCTGCTGCGTCACCTTGAACGTCGCCCAGTCGTAATCGTCGCCGCTTTCGATCAGAGTGCGCGGCATCAGGTGGTAGCGCTTGCCGCGCACATTCATCTCGAGCGCATGGTCCCGCACTCGACTGCCCGTGCGCACCAGCAGCGAAATCTCGCCATGCTTGTCCGGCGTGGTGGACAGCAGCAGCGCCGAGTCGTCGGTGCGTGTCGCGCCGGCCTGCGAGACGTTGCCCGCAGGCGCGAGCTTCACCGGAATCACCGCCTTCGCCAGCTGCTGGATGCCGACGCGCCGCTGCCGGGATTCATCGCGCACGATGCGGCGGATGATGCCGGCGCCCCAGGGCTGCGTTGCGTCGGCCTGCAGGCCCAGCAGGGTCCCGACCTTGATCCAGTCGCCCATCACCGGCGGGATGATCGCGCCAAAGCCGCCGCCGCTAACGTTTTCGATGACCCAGCTTTCGGTGGCCGCCGCGTGCTCGAAATCGAGCGAGGTGTCGTCAGCCAGCGACTCGACGGCCCGCAGCAGGGCATGGAAGCCGTGCACCACCGTGAGGCGCATCGCGATTCGGCGGCGCTCCGTGCGACGCGCCGGAGGCTGATCCGACCAGTGGAGCGCCAGATGCTGCAGCGCCGACAGCACGAGGTCGCTTTCGAACTTGCCGCCGAGGTTGAACTGGGCCGGGACCCGGTCATGCTGGCGGATTTCCGGTATCAATGCATTGAGCGCGGCAAGCGCCCTGCCGGCACCGAAGCAGCGCGCCGTCGCGCCGGGCTTGAAACCCTCCTGCGTGACGTGCGCCGGCGGCTCGCGCAGAGACAAGTCAAAGCAAAAGCTGCAGCCCGGCCCGGGCTGCAGTTGCAGCGTGAACATCCTGCCAAAGTGCGCCGCCGTGCGCGCGGCGATTTCCTGCTGCACCGGATTCAATCCATGGTTCGCGGACACTCCGAGCATCATCGCTTTAAGGAATTCCTGCTGCACCGTGCCAGGCTCGCCTGGATAAATCTCGACCGGCGCGGTGGCGATTTCCTTGTTCTCGGCAAAAAAATAGTGCCGTCCGGCCTCGCCCCATACGCGGACATCGACCGGGCTGTAGCTCAACAGCGTCCATTTCATCTGCATTGTCAACGCGCGCAACGCGCGCGCGACGATCGCGGGCAGCTCCTTTTTCACCGTGCCGGCAGCGCTTGCATCCGACCAGAGCTGTTCGATGCACCGGCCGTAGGCATCGCCCAGCAGCTTCCAGAATTCGGACGCCGCCGTCCACAGCTTGTTTTCCTCAAACTTCTGCAGCCGCTGCGTCGCCTGGTATACATCGCCCAATTTGCGGGCGTGATTGGTTGCCGCCTGGTCAAGCACGTCGATGACTTCGTAGCGACGCTCAAGTCTGAACCCTTCGGCGCCGTTGATCGAGTCGAGCCAGGTCGTGACATCGCTCAGCGCCTTGACCGAGTCGTTTGCGGGCAGGCCGGAAACAAGCTTCCGCACGTGCTTGATGTCCGCCAGCGGATGATCGGGTTTGCCGCTCCCGAACAATGTCAATGCCATCTTGCCGTCTCTCCCCAGGCCGCTCTCAGGCCTTTTATCGCAACCAACCGGTCAGTATGATAGCGTCAACTCGCTGTTGACAGGCGGTATTTTACCCGCCTTCATCCGCGGCCAGCGCCGCACGATGGCCGCGCTCCGCGTCGACACCGGCGAGCACCGCCAATCCGATTACGAAGTACACGCCGGTTGTGAGGATCGCCAGGCGGTGATCGCCGCGCGAAATCCAACTCGCGAGCCCATAGGTGACGGGCCCGAGAATTGCCGACAGTTTCACCGCCAGTCCCCACAACCCGTAGCACTCGGCGCGTTTCGCCTCCGGGCTCAGGTAGCCGATCAGCGCGCGGCCCGCAGATTGACTCGAGCCGAGGCACAAACCCACCAGGTTGGCCGCGACCCAGAACAATTCCGGCCCCTGCGCCGCCCACACCAGCACGATGGTAATGATCCATCCGGCGAGCGTAACCGCCAGCGTCGGCACGTGGCCGATGCGGTCCTGCACGTGGCCGAACGCAAACGCGCCCGCGGCGGCCGCGACGTTGACCACCAGAATCAGCAGCAGCGTATCGCGGGTCGTGAAACCCATCGCCTGCTCGGCATAGATCGCGGCGAGCACGACCACCGCCTGGATCCCGGCCTGGTAGAACACGATGCACAACAGAAAGCGCGCGAGGTCGCGGTGGCGGCGGGCGTCGCGCCACGTGGCGAGCACGCGCCCAAACGATTCCGCGATCAGGTCGTGCCGGCCCGGCTGCGGCAGCGCGCGCTCGCGCAGGATCAGGAATGTCGGCACGCTCGCCAGCGCGAACAGCGTCGCGGTGATCAGCATCGTGACCGGCACGAATTGCGACGCGGACGCGCCGCCCGCCTGCGCCCACGTTACGTATGCCAGGCAGAGGCCGAGCGTGAGCAGCCCGCCCAGATAGCCGAGCGACCAGCCCCAGCCCGAGACGCGCCCCAGCGCCTCGCCGCGGGCGAGCTCCGGCAGGAATGCCGCGCACAGGTTCTCGCCGGTGCCGAAAAAATAATTCGAAGCGACGATCAATAGGAACGCGAGCCACAGGTCGCCGCTGCCGACCAGCGCGAGCGCTGCCGTGAATGTGACGCAGCCGATGGTGGTAACCAGCAGCAACCGCTTCTTGGCGGCGTGCGCGTCGGCCCATGCGCCGATGAGCGGCGCAGTCAGCATGATCAGCAGATACGACACCGCGAGCGCCGCGGTCCACGCGAACGTCGCCCACTCCTCATTGCGTGCGACGACACTGACGAAGTAGGCGTTGAATACCGCGGTGATGACGACCGTCGTGTAGCCGGAGTTGGCGAAGTCGTACATCGCCCATGCCCAGACCTCGCGCGGGCGCACATCCGGCGCAAGGCTAGTCGCCGCAGATTTTGTCACTTGCTCTCCCGCTGCGTCATGGAAGAGGGTGGGTCACAAGGGTTCCGTCTCGCCTTGCGCCGGCCGCCACACCAGCAACCTGTTTTCAACTGCCGTGACCACCGCATCGAGCGCCAGCGCGAACGCAGTCAGCACCAGGATGCCGGCGAACACGGTATTGATGTCGAACGCGCCCTCGGCCTGCAAAATCAGGTAACCGACGCCGCGCGCTGAACCCAGGTATTCGCCGACCACCGCGCCGACGAACGCCATGCCGACCGAAGTATGCAGGCTCGAGAACACCCACGACATCGCCGACGGCAGATAGACCGTGCGCAGCAGTTGGCGCGAATTCGCGCCGAGCATGCGCGCGTTGTTGAGCACCACCGGACTGACTTCCTTCACGCCCTGATAGACGTTGAAGAATACGATGAAGAACACCAGCGTGAAGCCCAATGCGACCTTGGATACGATGCCAAGGCCAAACCACACCGCGAAGATCGGCGCCAGAATCACGCGCGGCATCGCGTTCGATGCCTTGATATAGGGATCGGCAAGCGCGGAAGCCAACAGCGACAGCGCGAGCCACAGCCCGACGCCGAGCCCGCATAGCGTGCCGATCGCAAACGCGAGCAGCGTCTCGATCAGCGTGATCAGCAAATGCTCGTAAATCCTGCCGCCGGCAAACCACTCCCAGATCTGCTGCAACACCATCAGCGGCTTGCCGAAAAAGAACGCGGTTTTGCGCGCGGCCTCCTCCGACCACAGTAACGGCTCGGTCATCAGGTACCAGAACACGAATACGCCCGCGAGCAGCAGCGCGTGATACAGCGCGAGCCTGCCCCGTCCTGGACGAGCCTCACTTTTGGCGGCTTTGCGCATATCCCTTGAGGACTTCATCCTTCATGGTGTGCCAGATATCGGTGTGCAGCTCGACGAAGCGGGGCGTCAGCCGTATCTCCGCGACGTCGCGCGGCCGTGGCAGATCGATCACGTACTCGCCCATCGGATGCGCCTCGGGCCCCGCCGACAGCACGACCACGCGGTCCGACAGGGCGATCGCCTCTTCCAGATCGTGCGTGATGAACACCACCGATTTTCGGTCAGCGGACCACAGTTCGAGCAGTTCGTTTTCCATCAATTGCCGGGTTTGAATGTCGAGCGCGGAAAATGGTTCGTCCATCAGCAGAATTCTGGGATTCAGGATCAGCATCTGGGCCAATGCGACGCGCTTCTTCATGCCGCCCGACAGTTGGTGCGGATAACGTCCGCCGTGCCCGCTCAAGCCGACGCGCGCCAGCCAAGCCATCGCCTCCTCACGCGCAGCGCCGGGCTCGATACCACGATACTTTAGCCCGAGTTCGACGTTGCCGAGCGCGGAGAGCCATGGCAGCAGCGCGTCCGACTGGAACATGTAGCCGGCGTGGCGGTTGATGCCGACGAGCGGCTCACCCTGCACTCGCACGCTGCCGGCCGATGATTCGAGCAGACCGGCGGCGATGTTGAGCAGCGTCGATTTGCCGCACCCGGTGGGGCCGACCACCGACACGAACTCGCCTTCTCCGACGATTAGCGTGGTGTCGCGCACCGCGGTATAAATCCCGCCGCCGCCATGCGCGACGAACGTGACCGTGATGTTCTCAAGCGCCAGCGCCGGGACGGCGGACAATAGAAGATTCACTGAACCGAATGGAACCGCAGAAAAAAACCGTGAAAGAGTGAACAGGTGAACAGGTGAACGGGTGAATAGAAAAGATTCCCTCTCCCCCGTTACCGGG
>JACPTJ010000107.1 GCA_016192835.1 Betaproteobacteria bacterium | reverse complement strand
GGTGTGGGCGAAATGGCTGTTGGCCAAGGCAGCGTTCTCGACAGAAGTCTTGAAGCCGGAGGCGGCTACGGTGGCCTCCTGGTTCCCCCCCATACGCTGGACGTATCGAGTGACGATCTTGCAGCTGGGAATTTGTGCGCCTGATACCATGCCGCCAAGGGCGCTGAGGGCCAGACTCTTGCTGTAGTCAATCACTTCGCGGGGGATCTGATTCAGCTTCGTTTTACAAACCAGTTCGGCAACTCTGATTGTGGTTTGAGCGTCTGAGGGTCCCATGGTTGTAATACCGCCTTTCTTCCCATGATCGGGATGTATGCCAGGGGTCCGGGACGTCGATAAATTCATGAATATCTACCTTGCGAACAATTTAATCAGAAGACTTATTTATTATTGAGCTTCTTGCAAAACTCCCCGCCTGAGCGGGATTAACCACCGAATCGGATAGAGATTGGCGGCCATTGCTGGCAAGATCGAGTTTCCAAAGACTTCATCGGCGCCCGAGACGAATGCTACGCAACGCTCAGGGAAAATGCAACTTTCAGTGGCAAGTGGTTCAGGATGAGTTGATGCCTGAATTGAAATCGAAAGTGGGTTCGCTGACACGGGAACTGGAGAAGATGGTTCATACGCTGGAATGGCATTGTCAACTTGCCGCCATCGTGATTTGATGGGGCGACGAATATCTCGCATTGTGTCTTGCCTGCCAACCCCTACAAAGGGCACTGCTTTCCGGTCGCGATCATCAGCCACTGGGTGTAGCTGTATTGGGAAAGCGAAACACGAGCGCCGGTTCTTCCGAGCGGCTGCGCGGTTTACGCACGCGCTCTGCAATGGCCAAAGCGAACGGCGCAGTTTCCAGCAAGATCGCTGCCTGATATTCGTCGAGGTTGAGACCTGCGCGGCGTGCGGTACTCAATACGAAGTCACGCGTCGCAGCATCGAGGTCCGCTGCCACCGGTTCGTTGCCCTTAGGCGTGACCGCGGGCTGCGCTGCACCGGACACGAGTCGCGGATGGCGCGTGTGCCAGTCGGTCGCCTGTTGGTAGGCATGGCCGACGCGCAACACGGTTGCCTCGTCGAATGGCCGTCCGATGATCTGCATGCCCAGCGGCAGCCCGTTGCTGAAACCGTTGGCAATCGCGAGCGACGGGCCGCCGGTCACGTTCGCTGGCGTGAAAGCGTGCGGTTTCTGCAGGAAGTTGGCAGTCTTGTGCTCGTCCAGCCGCGGCGCGGGGCCGAAGCCTATGGTGAGCAGCACGTCGTATTTTTCGTAAAGCGGTCGCATCTCCGCAATGATGCATCGATGCTCGCGCGAAGCCTGCACATAGTCGGAGGCCTGGAACAGGCACGCGAACAAGCTGCGGCCGAGGAAGTCGCGGCCGAAATCGCCGGGGCGCGACTTCAGATTGGCGTAGTGGATCGAATAGATTTCGCTTTCTGCAATGACGATCTTGGTATCGAACGAATCCCGCGGCGGTCGCGTGCGGCAGTCCTCGACTACTGCACCGAGTTGTTTGAACACTTCGATGGCTTCTTCCATCGCACGCTTGAGATCGGGATGCGTCGGAAAGTCCTCTTCCCAGTAGTGGCGCAACACGCCGATGCGCAGCCCTTTTATGCCACCGCTCAACGCCGCGCGATAGTTCGGGATCTCGCTCGGGATGCTACCGGCGTCCAGTGGATCGTAGCCGGCAATCGCCTGCAGCAGGATTGCGCAGTCTTCTACCGTGCGCGCCATCGGCCCGCAGTGATCGAATGTGAACGAGTTGGGAATCACGCCGGCGCGGCTCACCAAGCCCGAGGTCGGCATCAGCCCGGCGAGACCGCAAAACGATGCCGGGCCGCGGATGGAGCCGCCGGTGTCGGAGCCGAGCGACGCGGGTATCAATCCCGCCGCGAGCGCCGCGCCGGAGCCGCTGCTTGATCCGCCGGTGAAATGCTCGAGGTGCCACGGATTGCGCGACGGTGGCCACGGAAGGTCGAACGACGGCCCCCCGAGCGCGAACTCGTGCGTCTGCAGTTTGCCGAGCAGCACCGCGCCGGCATCGTTCAGCATCCGCGTGGTGGTGGCGTCCCTGGCCGGGATGTTGCCGAGGCCGACTTTGGAGCCGCCAGAGGTGAGTATTCCCCTGGTGTCGTAGATGTCTTTCAACGCGAACGGTATGCCGTGCAGCGGGCCGCGGTAGCGGCCCGCCATGATTTCGGCTTCCGCCAGTCGCGCCTGCGTGCGCGCAAGGTCGGCGGTAATCGTGATGAAAGCGTTCAGCTGCGGCTCGAACGTTCCGATGCGCGCAAGCAGCGCATCGGTGTACTCGACGGGGGACAGCTTGCGCGCAGCGATGAGCTGCGCTGCTTCGGCAATGTTTATGAAAGCCAGGTCGACAGTCATGATTGCGGCGACGCGCGCGTCGGCTCCTTCACTCGATTTTGATCTTCGCGGTTTGAATGATCTTGCGCCATTTGGTGTATTCAGAACGCACGAAAGCAGCGAACTGCTCCGGCGTGTTCTTGCCGAACTCGCTGCCGTCCCCTGCGAGCCGTTCCGCGACATCCGGCAGCGGCAAAATGCGCACGATCACGGCATTGAGGCGGTCGACGATAGGACGCGGCGTGCCCGCCGGCGCGAGCACGCCATTCCAGGAGGTCATTTCGTAGCCGGGCAGGCCCGCTTCGGCGATGGTAGGCAAGTCGCTCATTATCGCCGAACGGCGTGCGCTGGTGACGCCGAGCGCGCGAAGCCTCCCGCCCGCGACGAGTTGCCGCGCCGCGATGACGTCTGCAAAATACAGGAAGACCTCACCGCCCATCACCGCGGGAATTGCCGCGCCGCCGCCTTTGTAAGGCACGTGCACCATATTGATTCCAGCCATCAACTGAAACAGCTCAGTGGCAATGTGCGATGCTCCGCCCGCTCCACCCGACCCGAACGTTAGCTTTCCCGGCTGCGCCTTCGCGAGCGCGATCAACTCCTTGACCGATTTCGCGGGCAGGCTGGGATGAACAATGATCGCGAAGACAGTGCTGGACACGAGCGCCACCGGCGTGAAGTCCTTGACCGGATGGAAGGGCAAGGATGAAAACAGGGCCGGGCTGAACGCCATCGGGGCCACGGTGCTCATGATGAGCGTATAGCCGTTCGGTGCTGCACGCGCGGTGATTTCCATTGCGATGTGGCCGGAGGCCCCCACGCGGTTGTCGATGACGATCTGCTGGCCGAGTGCCTCGGTCATTTTCTGCCCGACGACGCGAGCCGAAATGTCCGTGCCGCCGCCTGGCGTGAAAGGCACCAGCATGCGGATCGGCTGCGTTGGGTAATTTTGCGCCAGCGCCAAGCCCCATACGAACAGCAGCGCCGCCATCAGGCAGATTTTCGCGGAGGTTTTCATCGCATTTCCAATGGTCAAGTAGTGTTCAAAAGGGAGCTTCTTGCAAAACTCCCCGCCTGAGCGGGATTAACCGCCGAATCGGGTAGAGATGGGCGGCCATTGCTGGCAAGATCGAGGTTCCAAAGACTTCATCGGCGCCCGAAATGAATAATACTACGCAACGCTCAGGGAAAATACTCGGTGCGTGGCAAGTGGTTCATAACTCCGCTCTAACCTATCTTTAACATGATTCACCCCAAAACCGCAGGTGAGCGCACGTAAGTGCCGGATTTCATTGCACGTGGTTCGGCAAATCGTTTTGTAGTGCCATAATATTTTGCAGCGGTGCAGCCGCGCCCCCGCCGCTTTCAGCTCTTCCGCTCGTAGAGACAATAGCGCCCGTCGCGGGCCGGAATATTCGTGATCCCGCCGTTGACGTCTTTTGCGAGCCACTCGAGATACACGCGCGATTTTTCGAATTGGGGATTGTCGAGCGTCAGGATTTCCGGCCGCCCTTCCGCATCCAGGAAGGTGGGCAGGTAAGTCGCTTCGCGCAGGCCGGCGCGGTCGAGCTTCAGATAGGGAATGCCGCTTTCGGCCCAGTGACGGCGGTAGTCGTAGTAATGCCCGGGATCCACCTCCTTCGAGTAGATCTCCTTGTGCGTGTATTTCTCGCCAGGCATACACGGGGCCGGGCCGCCCCCGCGGCGGTGAAACACGAAGTTGCCGATGCTGTAGAAGATGATCGCGCCCTTGTAGATCTCTATCCCCTGGGGCTGGTGGGCGTGATGACCGAGTATGACGCTGGCCCCGGCGTCGATCGCGGCGTGGGCGACGATAGGCTGGTAGTCCTGCGGCTGGGTGACATAGTGCAGACCCCAGTGCAGGGACACGACCACGACGTTGACCATCTGCTTCAGCTTCCGCACGTCCTCGACGAGGTACTCCAGGTCGTCTTTGTCGGGGACCGTGATTACGCGGGCGGGCGATCCCGGCTGGTATTCGTACGGCTCGTAATAGGTGTACGCCCGCAGGGGCGCCGCGCCGGCGCGTTTTTCCGTCGCCCAGAACTGCGGCAGCAGCACCGAGCAATACCCGAGGAACCCGATCTTCAAGCCATTCTTTTCAAGAATGACGGGCTTGCGCGCCTCGTCGATGTTGCGGCCGGCGCCGATGGTGGGGATTCCCAGCGCGCGGAACGTTTCCACCGTGCCTTCGACGGCCTCGGGTCCCCAGTCTCCGATATGGTTGGAGGCCAGCGACAAGACGTTGAACGGCACGGTTTTGAACGCCGCCGCAGTCTGCGGCGCCTTGAGTGCCTCCAGATTCAGCGCGCCGCTGTGCACCTGGTAGTTCTTTTTCTCGGAATACAACTTCTCGCACTGCGCGAAGCGGAAATCGGCTAGGCGCAACGCGTCGGCCACATGGGTAAACGCGCTCTCCGGAGGCGTATGTCCAGTGCCTATGTCACCACAGCCTGCCAGCGTCACGCATGCGCCGCCGTTCTTCGCTTGCCCCATTACCTTCTCCTTTTCTTAAGCGTTCTATCGAACTGGATAGCTAAATTCGAGTGTCTCGGGCGCCGAAGGACTATTCCTTGCCTTTCAAGCCTGCCTCCTTAACCAGACGCCCCCACCGCTTCAGCTCGGCATCGAGGAATGCAGTGAATTCCCTGGGGGTGTCGCTCAAGACCTGGGCCCCCTCATTGATCAGGACCGTCCTGATATTCTCGGCGTGGAGCACCGACGTGATATCGGCATTGAGCTGCTCCACCACCCTGCGCGGTGTGCCCGCGCGGGTGACCAATCCAAACCACGCGGAAAATTCGTATCCCTTGACGCCCGCCTCTGCGACGGTGGGCAGGGCAGGCAACAACGGCAGCCGCGTTGCGCTCGTGATTGCGAGCGCGCGCAGCTTGCCGGAGCGCACGTGCGGAATGCCGCTGGGGACTGTGGGGAAAGCGAGCTTCACATGCCCACCGAGCAGATCGATCATCGCCGGCCCCGCGCCTTTGTACGGGATGTACGTCATTTTCGTGCCGGCAAGCTGGTTGAAGAATTCGCCCGAGAGATGCGATGGGCCGCCGATGCCCGATATCGCGTAGTTCACCTTGCCCGGTTGCTGCTTCGCCAGCGCAACTAGCTCCTTGATCGAATTCACGGGCAGCGAAGGATGCACCACGACGAGGTTCGGGGTATCCATCGTGCGGGTTATCGGCGCAAAGTCCCGGAGCAGGTCGTAGGGCAGGCTATCCTTCATACTGGGCAGCACGGCATGCGTCAGGATGATCTGGAGCAGCGTATGCCCATCGGCGGGCGTGGTGCTGGCGATGCCGGCGCCTATTGCCCCGTCACCGCCCGGCCTGTTGTCGATGATGACGGACTTGCCCCATTTTTCGGCGAGTTCCTTGCCGATCAGTCGCGCAACCAGATCGGAACCGCCGCCGGGCGGGTAAGGCACGATCATCCGAACGGGTCTTTCCGGAAACTGCTGCGAACCGGCTATGGAAGGCCAACCTGCCAAAGCCACCAATGCAGCAGCAGAAAAACAGCACGACGGGCGGGACATTTTTCGCCTCCTCTGATTTCACGAACTTGGAATTGTTTCTTTGATGCTATGCCAAATTACCGAGTAATCTATTCCAGGCACCAAAGCGAAGCAAGCTCTTTCCCGCACCCCGGCGGCTCCGAAGCGTTTTTTTCGAATGCGCCGCGCCCAAGCGGCTTTTGCGCGAGCCGTAAATTCCGTCGCCGGCTCCACGCTCGGCACCGGCTTGCGTGAAAACTGTTTTTGCCCGCTCGCCCCGGGCGCGGTTCGAGTAACACCCCCATATAACGCACCAGGCGCACGTAGCGGTCGGGAATGTGTTCGCAGAGCAACGTCAACCACGCGACGCCCGGCATGACTTGGAAGTTGCGCTTGAGGCCGGCATGCATCTTCGAGCGATAGATCACCGTGCCCGTGGCCGCGTCGTAGCTCAACTTCTCCAGGGACATCGGAGCGCGCAGCATGTAGCCGGCGAGTTTCTTTCTCCCCTCGACATCCTCGGCTGTCACGCTCACCTCGTGATGCGCCGAGAACCCGGCGTGGCGCCAGCGGCACCTGCCGCTATTGGTTCAGCAGGAGCGCTAGGCCAGTCTGCGGGCGGTTAGCCATTCATGTATTTCGGTCGATGTTCACCATTTCAAACAGCGGTTCGAGATCGGATGCCTCTTCGATCTTCCACAGCAAGGTAAGCGCCTGCTCTACTTGTTTTTTGGGTAGAACTCGGCCAGCGAGGCTTCGGAATTTGTCACTTACTTCCTCGTCTGTCATCGGATTCTTATGATGACCGCGTGGATACTCGACGCTGGCTGTTATCGTATTTCCACTTCTTGTGGTTATTTCAATCCGACAGGGATACTTTTCCGGAAATTGCCGCGATAATTCCGGATCCTCTTTGACGATTATCTTATCAGCGAGTCGATGAATCTTTTCATCCTGCAATCGCTCATCGGAGAATATTTCATCACCAAAATGACCATCTAACAGCACCGCAGCCACGATGTACGGCAGACTATGGTCAGCGGTTTCCCGAGTGGCAGGCCGCCATTTCTCCCTTTCACTGCCGATTTCGCTCCACGCGAACCAATAGGTGTAAATCGTGATGTCTTTGATGTCATCGGCCGTTACCTGACGATGCAGTTCTAGCGCCGCAGTGATGGGGGCATGCGAATGGGATTCTGAAAGGAAGTACTTCATTTGAGCTTCGGGAAGCTTAAATGGCCGCCCAGGACCAGGCAACGGTGGAAATTCAAAGCTACCTACCAATTCTCGCAACCCATGTGACCCTTCGATTGCATGGTCGGGGCCAGTCATGCCCTGGGCGGCAAGGACGGCGGCGAATGTGCCGTTGCGAGCCGCATTCGCAGCCGCGCATCCTTTCCACATAGAGAGATGTCCACGCCGTGTCGCGTGCAGAGCAATATTGGGAGTAATTGCGAGCGAAATGGCGTTCGCCAGTTGTTCCCGGCTTAGTGACATCAGTCTCGCGGCGCCGATTGCACTACCAACAGCAGTATAGAAAACATGATCCATGCCGCGGTCACGCATGCAGGCGGCCTGACGAAAGTTATAAAAGACCTCGTACGCAAGTGTCACGGCGGTTATTACATCCTTCCCGGACCTCTTATTGATATTTGCTGCGGCCAGCACAGCGGGGATCACGTCGCTCGGATGCCCTCCCCCACCTGGATAGGCATCATTACCGTCCAGATAGCGCACCATTACACCGTTAGCGAACGCCGCGAGTTCCGGCAGAGTTTTGAGCGCGGTACCCAAGACATACGATCCATTTGGCACCTTCACGCGCAGCGCAACGCTCCGCGCAATACCACAAGGCAGCTGATAGTGTGCAGCGAGACCGCAAGCGAAAGTGTCTATCAGCCGCCTCTTGCAGTCATGTGATACGTGTACGGGTATGTCAGAAAACTGTAACGTGTTCGCGAAGTCTGCGATCCGCGCGATCGTCGTATCCGTCATGGGCCACTTTCTGAATGAGTAAATCCGAACTTATTAGTTTGGCTCGCCGCGCTCCCGGCAGGCCACCTCTGAAGGCGATTTTGTTCGGGCATTTTCACGTATTCCCACAACGAAGTCGACAGTATGGGAAAACGCCTAGAACATCATCCTCTGGACGCCGCTTCTCCGGCCTTGCTGGCCAACGGTCTGGACCGCGCGGGCGAAGTCCTGCGCATCCTGGTCAATGACGCCATCCGTTGGTCCCCGTCAATTCAGTGCACGAGCTCGTGGCGTATGCAGCTAAACCGTCCCTCGTCGAGGCGATCAAGGGCGGATCGGCCGTGCCTCAAGCAGCGGATGGTACTCACCTGAAAGCCGTTCGCTACTCCATGCGTATGCCGGCTCTGTCGACCGTTCTCGTCCACTTTGCGATTTCGGATTTCAGATAAGCCTCGAACTCGCCCGGTGTGCTGCTCAGCGGTTCCGCTCCCTGCCGCCAGATCGAGTCCGCGACCTCTTTGTTGGCGAGTGCCTTTGCCATTTCGGCGTGGAGCTTGCTCACTATGGCCAGAGGCGTTCCATTCGGCGCCAGCACACCGAACCAGTTAGCCGACTCGTAACCTTGCACCGCCTCGGCGACAGTGGGTGTGTCTGACAGCGTCACGAAGCGCTTTGCTGACGTCACGGCGATCGCCCTCACCCGGCCAGCCTTGATCTGAGGCAGCGCCGTGGGAACAGTCGTGAACATCAATTGCACCCGACCGGCCATCAGATCCACAAGCGCGAGCGGGTTACCCTTATATGGAACATGGATCAGTTGCATGCCCGCCAGCAGGCTCAATAACTCGGCGGACAAGTGTCCGGTCGTGCCGATGCCACCCGATGCATAGTTGATGCTGCCCGGGTTCGCGCGCGCCATTTTGATGAGCTCGTTGACGGACTGCGCGGGGAAATCCACGTTCGACAGCAGCACATTCGGCGAAGAGGCGACGAGCGAAATCGCCTTAAAGTCTTTGACAGGGTCATACGTCAGCTTCTTGTACATACTGGCAGTCACGGCATGGCTCGCCGACACGATCAGGATCGTGTGGCCGTCAGGCGTTGCCCTTGCGACCACGTCCGAGGCGATCGTGCCTCCCGCACCAACCCTGTTGTCGACGACGACGGGCTGGCCAAGGCTCTCGCTCATCTTCGGCCCCAGTATGCGAGCCAGAACGTCGACTCCGCCGCCCGGGGGGAAGCCCACGACGATGCGTATGGGCCTGACAGGAAAGCTTTGAGCCCAGAGGGCGTTGCCGAGAATCGCCAGGGTGACCGCTGCAGCGACAATTACAACGAGCTTCATAACCTCTTTCCTTTTCTGGTTCAGGCTTAGAATACAGCAAGCTTCAGGAGGTCGCCAACGTCTGACGCGCGGTCGAGCGTCGCGATGCGGTCGATGATCGCAGTCGCACGCGTTTCGTCTATGCATGACCGGCTCATCTTGCGAAACTTGCTTTCTATGCCGGCGCGATCGAGCGCATTTCGGGCATGCCCTTTCGGGTATTGGACGCATACGTCCACCACGCGGCCTTCGGTAGTGCGGATCGAGAGACGACACGGCGACGCTTCGGGGTATTGAGCGGAAAGCGCCGTGTCCTCGAAAACGTGTATCTTGCTCATGACGCCAAGGGTGCGCTCGTCCTTCAGTTTCTCCGCCGAAAAAGACTCGTCCCCGATGTCGCCGTCGAGCAGTACCGTTGCGACGACGTAAGGCAGGCTATGGTCTGCGGTCTCACGCGTCTTCGGCGTCCATTTGGACGGGTCGCTGCCCATCATGTCGACCGCCTCTCGATAGGTTTCGATCTTGATCTCCGCTATCTGATCAATCGGTATGCGGTCGCGAATCTCGAGAGCGGCCCAGGCTGCCGACTGACCGTGATAGCCCAGCGGAAAGCACTTGAGGTGCGTGTTCGTGACTCTGTCCGGACTCTTCGTCGCGTCCAGCGGCCCCCAATCGAATTTGCCGACGATGTGCCACAAGCCGTTGCGGCCCTCGAAGATCTCGCCCGGTCCGGTGAATCCGCCGTGAGCGAGCAGCGCTGCGAAAACGCCGTTTCTGGACGCGTTCGCGGCAGCGCAGCCTTTCCAACTCGAAAGCTCGCCGCGTCTCGTTTGCATGAGCGCCATGTTCGGCACGAGAGCGAGAGAGACCGCGTGACTCATTTGGTCCCGTGAGAGGCCGAACAGCTTGCCGCAGGCGATCGCGGCGGCGAGAACGCCATATACGGGTTGATCCCAGCCTTTCGTGTTGATGTCGACCGATTCGCAGAAGCTGCAATAAATCTCATAGCCGATCGCGACAGCGGCGATGAACGACCGTCCGTCAGCGTGCACCGCCTCCCCAACGGCAAGTATCGCGGCGATCACGTCGCTCGGATGCCCTCCGCTTTTGTCCCTGTACATATCGTTCATGTCGAGGTAGCGCATCATCACGCCGTTGGCAAAAGCCGCCATATCGGCGGTGGTGCGCTGGGCGCTGCCGAGCACGCTCGCCGCCCATTTTCCGGAGTGGTTATGTGCGAAATCGCGAGCCGCCATGCTCGTCTCACCGCGGTACGCTCCGAATGCGCAACCCAGCGTGTCCAGCACTCGCGCCTTGCTTGCTTCGATGGAAGCTTGGCTCAAGCGCTCGTAGGCGATATCCATGGCGTAATCAACTAGGTACGCCGTCGTATTATCCATCTGAAAAGACTCCATTCCACCACTTCGACGCCGCGTGACTCACGCGAGGGATAGGCCAGGTCCGCCGGAGGCCCTCATGCCTGCAGCAATGGACGCATGGAGCAGACATTCGGTATACGGTCGAAGTCCCACACCGCCTTGATCAGCTTCTTCGCGCGGCCCGTACCCAGGACAGGCACGATCAGGTCGAGGCACTTTTCTTCTTCTTCCGTCCGGGTCAAAGGATTTACGAAGCTTCCTTTGGCGCCCATCGTCTTGTGCGAAACCTTCCGGCCGCCGCTCATCTCGATGTGCATGACGCACCGCCAGCGGCGCAGCTTGTCCCTCAGCGACGGATCCGGAACGATCTGCATACGCTTGCGAAAGGCCAATAGTGCGGGATCGTGCATGCGTTCATGGTCGTGCGCCGAATGAAACGTGACCTCGCCATCCACGGCGAGCAGCGCCAGCATGTGCTGCACGCAGATGTTCGGCATTTGGCGGTTATTTACGATCTGAAATTCAGTGTCAGGCATGTGCACTGTCATTTTCTCGATGTCGCTCGCCCGGAGTTCATATTTCTTCAGCAGGTCGTTCAGGACATGCAGCGGGCCCTGAATTGGCCCGCCCGCCGGCCAGCGTTTGATTCCACATCGCAGTATTTCGTAGTTGATCCCGAGACGTTGCACGAGAAGGTTGCGATTCGCTGTGGGTGCAAAAGTCTGGAAAAAGTCGTGTTCCCCCGAAAAAATGTCTTCGACCGCGCTGAACCCGGAAGATGCCATCAGCGCTGCGGCAACCCCGTTGCGCGCGCCCATTCCTCCCATGCCGAATGCTTTCTCCATGTGCTCGCTGTCTCGCAGCATCAGAGACAAGCCGCTCGCCTGCTCTCCGGCATAAGCCAACGCGTACCGAATTTTCCGTTCATCGAGCCGGAGCAGCGCGCCGACTGCCGCGGCCGCGCCGAAAACCTGGCCGAAAGAGCTCGCGCAATGGCCCGATTTTCGGAAAACCTGCTCATCGAAAGAAAGCAGCATCCTCGCACAGATGTCGTAGCCCAGTACAAGGGCTCGCAGAACCCGAATACCGGGCAAGCCGTTGCGCTCGCCGATCGAGAACACGGCCGGCACGATGCCTGTACCCGGGTGGGTGCGTGAAGGCGGATGCGTATCGTCAGTCTCATCGGCATGCCCGAACATGCCGTTTGCCAACGCTGCGTTCTGCGCCGTCGTGACGATGCGCGTGCCAAATACCGTCGCTTCAGGTTTACCGCCCTGCCCTTTGACGTATTCAATGGCGCTGGTCCCCGGCGGCAGCCGCGAACCGGAGATGATGGCTGATAGCGTGTCCAGCAAATGAATCTTCGCCCGCTCCGCAACTTCCGGAGGCAAGGGCTTCTTGAGCGCCGTGCTGATATAGGTACTCAGTTTCCGCATCAGGGGCGAGATCGCAATAGGCTTTGTTTTCATTCTTATGCCCGTCTTCAGCTTGTCGCAATGCGGACTTTACTTTTCCCGGTTTCACCAAAAAACAGGAAAATCAATACCCCCGTCGCCGACACCCTGTGCCAATGCGACGGTGCAGTAATGCCGGATCGGTGCTCGGTGCGCCCGATGTCGCGTAATCGGGGCTACCCGCGCGTGTCCCCCGCCCGATCTGCACTGCCAGGGCACTTCGCAACGGACGTTGCGGCAAATTATGCAGTCCCCGGGCGCGCCAAGTCAAACGCGCCCTGCGTTCAGGCGACGTCGGGAACCGGGTGTAATGCAGAGTTTATTGTTATGCGGAGAGGAGGATCGTAGGAGCTGAGATAACGTAGTTCATTCATCGGGATGTGACCGCATTGCAGGTCTAACGACTCCGCATAATAGTGACGGCCCTCTGGCCTCAGATTTCCATCCAAGGATGGACGTCATGCTCGAACAGTTCTTTGATTCCCCTCTACGAGTTCAAGCACTTCGCGCTTCAAGGCAACCGATGCACTGATCGCCTCGCTGAAAGCGCGCACTTCTATGCGGAGAGAACAACCTTCAAAATGACCTGTAATCAGGGCCTCCGAGGATGCGGCTCCGCATAACAATACACTCTGCATTGCGCCCGTTATGCGCTGCAGCGCATAACAGGTGGTAGGTGAGCGGCAGGCCGGCGTGCACCGGCCAGGCCTCGGGACCCATAGATGGACGCCCCCGGTTTGTCAAGCAATCAATCAATGACGGCGAGAAGGTAAAGATTGCAGCCATAGATCCGGACTTTGTATGAGGCTTATGCCTCGGTCCCTGATGGAATCGGCTGAGGGGGCCTCATCAGTGACGTGCACTCGAAGTGCGTTGGGTCCCTCAGGCTTACCCCGTCACGGTCTGACCTATCTTGCCATGACCTCATGATTGCCTGAGCAATCGGCGGAAGCCCTCCTTTGCTAAACGTTCCTTCGTTCAATTCAACCGACCGCGATTACGCGGCCGTGCGTTTCGCAACGTAATCGGACTGGTAGGTCGCCTCGGCGTCATTGCGGTCGCTCTTGTTCGTCTTCACGTAGGGCTTCACAAACTGCGGGGCCATCAGGCGCACCGTGTGGCTCAGCTCCGAGAGCGTCCTCCCCCAATAATGGGCGCTGCCGCAGGCTTCCATGCCGATCAGGCAGCACTCGAGATTCGCGAAGAACTTCACCACGTCCTTGCGCTTGAGCTGCTTGCGCAGCACCGCTTTGCCCCGCTCATCGACCCCATGTACCTGAAACACATTCTTTGCCAAATCGATCCCAATTGTCGTAATCTTCATCTCGGACGCTCCTTTCCTTTTCAGTGGATTGAACCCATTGCCACTTTGGCACTTTGATGCCGTTTGAGGAAGGGGGCGTCCATCTCATTAGTTCTACTGGAATCTCTGGGCGGCCGCGCAGACACTTCCATCGCCAGAACAAGCGCCAGCCGGCACGCTGCCACCGGATCATCGTCTTCGGCTGTAATACAAACAGCGCATCCCGCCATTCGAAGAGCCCTGCCAGGATAGCCAAACTGATTCGGGTTGCGGGGTCTATCCGCCGTGGTTGAACGCCGCGATCTTTAGGCAGTGCCCGTTGTCGGCGAAGGAACAGATTCTCGGCTTGGACCGACCGCGTCGGTCGGCACAGGAGGCCGGCTAACCGGAAGACGTCTGTGACGAGGTGAAGCGCGATCTTGATGAGCGCGACCATGCGCCTATCATGCCGTGAACCGCGATCAGCCGGTTACCGCCCTCGGATCGAATAAATGCGGAGCACAGGTACGAGGTCGGCCATTCGGTGCGCAGGTCTTCGCGCGGGCTCACGTTGATGGCGACGATCGGGCCGGCCGCGTCCTGCATCAGGACGTCGGCGCGCGCGCGTGCCAGTCGGTCTCCGCCTGAAAGGCATCCCCGATCCGGAGGAGCACGTCTTCGGCGAACGGTCGACCGATCAGCTGGAAGGCGACGGGCAGGCCGTTGTCCGCGAAGCCCGCCGGCACCGCGAGCGAAGGCAGCCCGAGAAAATTGATCGGGCGCGTGTTGTGGGTGAGCCGCGCGAGCATGTCCATGACCTCGCCCGATCCCCCGGGCGTCGTCTCGGCGCGCGTCGGCACGGGCATCGTCATGACCGGCGCGTGCAGGGCGTCGACGGTGCCGTACACTTGGCGGACGAACTCGGCGGCGATGCGAGGCCGCGCATTGAGCGCTTCCAGGTAACTCACCCCCGGCACGAGCATGCCGGCTTCCGTGCGCGTGCGCACCACCAGCGAGAAATCCTGCGGCCGCTCCCGCAGCCAGTTGGCGTAGATCGTCGCGGATTCGACTTGGCCGATGGCGTTGGTGAGCTGGTAGGTGTGCTGCGGGTCCGGGACGTCGAGCTCGATGATGCGCGCGCCGAGCGATCGCAACACCGCGAGGCTCTCCTCCATGGCCCGGCGCACGTCCTCGGCGATGCCGTCGTAGAAGTGGTTGCGCGGCACGCCGATCTTCCATCCGCGAATCCGGCGATCGAGCAGACGCTCGTAGTTCGGCACCGGCTGCGCGCTCGCAGTCGGGTCGAGCGGATCGGCGCCGGCGATGACGGCCGTGATCCGGGCGCAGTCGCGCACCGTCCGCGTGAGCGGGCCCACGGTGTCCAGCGACCAGACGCGCGGGAGGATGGCATGGCGGCTCACGCGGCCGTAGGTCGGCTTGAGGCCGACGACGCCGTTCGCCGCCGCGGGCAGCCGTATCGAGCCGCCAGTGTCTGAACCGAGGGAGCCGTAGCACGTTCGCGCCGCCACCGCCGCGCCCGAACCGCTCGACGACCCGCCGGTGATGTGCGCGGTGTTCCACGGATTGCAGCAATCGCCCCAGTGCTCGTTGTGTCCGGTTGGATTGGCGGCGAACTCGGCCATGTTGAGGTTGCCGAGCCAGATCGCGCCGGCCGCCGCCAGCCGTTCGACGACCGTCGCCGTGACGGTCGGACGGTAGTCGCGCAGGATCTTGCTGCCCCCGGTGGAGACGCGCCCGGCGCGGTAGAACATGTCCTTGTGGGCGAGCGGGACACCATGCAGCGAGCCGAGCTTCGCACCGCGCTTCACCGCGCGGTCGGCCGCGCGCGCGGCGCGCAGCGCCTCGTCCTCCTCGATCGCGATGAAGCAGTTCACGGTCGGTTGCACCGCCTTCGCGCGCGCGAGACAGGCGCGCGTCACTTCCAGCGAGGACACGCGCTTGCGCCGTATCGCCTGCGCAACCTCGCACAGGCTCATGTTCAGGAGGTCGGCGCTCATCGCTTTGCGAGCACAGCCAGGGTGACCGCGAAGTTCGTGGGCTGGTCGTTGAAATCGTTCTTCGCGCCTTCGGCGCGCGCGGCCTCGTTCACCCGCGCAATCTCGATGGCGAGCTGCGCGGCGCGTTCTTCGGTCACCTCCAGGCCGCGCAGTTGCGCGGCGAGACGCCTCACGGCCTGCGGGTCGATGTTCTTCGGCATGCGTTGGTCTCCTCTGCGAATTCTTCAGCAGGAAGTGCAAGAATCGGCGTGATGAGCACAACCATGCGCCCATCATGCCATAATCTATATTTGCGGGATACAATCGCTGCAGCGTTGCATTGGCACAGAACCCTGGCGACGGGTGTATTGATTTTCCTATGTCTTCTACGGAAAACCTGGAACGGAGGAACTCATGAAATTGGCCATAGCATCGTGCCTGTTGCTGTTCAGCGCGTTGCCGAGCGCGGGCGTTGTATTTCGCGCAGCAGTATCCCACCCGGCCCGTGCGATTGATCATTCCGTTCGCGCAGGCGGAGGCACGGATATCGTGGCACGCGTCATGGCGCAGCAGATGTCGCAGTCCTTTGACCAGTCCGTCGTCGTCGACAACCGCCCCGGTGCCGGAGGCAATATCGGGGAAGAAATGATCGTGCGCGCAACCCCCGACGGTTATACCCTCGGCCTGGTATCGGGTTATGGGACCAACGCGGCCATTTACAAGTTGTCGTTCGACCCGGTCAACGACGTGCAGGCAGTGATCGCCATCGGCGGTGCCGGCTTCGTCGTCGCGGTGCATCCGGCCGTGCAGATCAAGACGACGAGTGAGCTCATTGTTTTTGCGAAAGCGAATCCCGGCAAGCTCAACTACGGGTCGAGCGGCACAGGCGCCATCACGCATCTGGCCACGGAGCTCTTCGGCCTCATGGCGGGCATCCGCATGATGCACATTCCGTTCAAAGGCACCGGTCCCGCACTCACTGCGCTCCTCGGCAATCAGGTCGAGATGATGTTCGGCAGCATGCCGTCGACCGTGCCTCACGTCAAAGCGGGCAGGCTGCGCGGAATCGCGGTCACCACCGCTCAACGGGTGAGCGCGCTTCCGGAGATGCCGACCATCGCTGACACGGTTCCCGGTTACGAGGCGGTGATCGTTTACGGCGTGATGGGGCCGAAAGGCCTGCCCGCGGAGGTCGTCCGCCGCTGGAATTCGGCAGTGAACAAATCGCTCGAGACGCCTCAAATGAAGGAGCGGCTCGCCAACGACGGCATGGAGCCGATAGGGGGAGCATCCCATGTGTTCCACGGGATGATCAAGCGCGACGTCGAGAAATGGCGGCGGGTGGTCAAGGAAGCGAAGCTGAGCTTTACGAGCTGACCGCTTCTCATCCCGTGCGATCAGCGCTTCCCGGTACAACTTGCCAAGGAGACACCACATGGTGAACGAAAGCTTGACGCTCGACGAGGTGAGGAGGATGGCCGCCGAGATCGGCATGACGCGCCTCGCGGACGAGCATCTGCAGCAGCTGCTGCGCGCGACGAACACAGCGCGCGCGCGCCGGAAGGTGCTGCCGCTTGGGGAAATCACGCCGGCCGACGAGCCGGCTCACGTTTTCCACCTCGCTGCGGAGGACAAGCGATGACGGATCTCGCCTACCTCACCGTTGCCGAGGCAGCCGAGCTGTTGCGCACGAGGAAGCTCTCGCCTGTCGAGTACGCCAAAGCACTGCTCGACCGCATCGAAACGCACGACAGCGATTTCAATGCTTTCCTCCGTGTCACCCCCGAGCTCGCGCTGGAGGACGCGCGTCGCGCCGAGGTGGAGATCATGCGCGGCGACTGGCGCGGTCCGTTCCACGGCGTGCCGTACGGCCTCAAGGACATCGTCGACTATGCCGGCCTGCCGACCACTGCGCATTCGAAAATCCTGCAGGATAACCTCGCGGCGACCGACGCGGCGGTGACGCAGAAACTGCGCGCGGCCGGCGGTGTCTTCATGGGCAAGTTGTCGGCCCACGAGTTCGCGATCGGCGGGCCGTCCTTCGACCTGCCCTGGCCGCCGGCGCGCAACCCTTGGAACCGCGACCATTTCTGCGGCGGGTCGTCGAGCGGCTCCGGCTCCGCGACGGCAGCCGGGTTCCTGCCGGCGGCGGTCGGCACCGATACCGGGGGCTCGATACGCAACCCCGCCTCGATGTGCGGCATCGTCGGCATGAAGCCCACGTACGGCGTGGTCAGCCGGCGCGGCGTGATGCCGCTCGCTTTCTCCCTCGACCATGTCGGCCCTCTAACCCGCACGGTGAGAGACAACGCGCTGATGCTGGACGCGATTGCGGGTCACGACCCGCTCGACCCGGGCAGCGCCAACTGCGCGACGGGCGGCTACACCGCGGAGCTCGGCCGCGGCGTGGTGGGCCTCAGAGTCGGCGTGATCCGCCACTTCTACATGCGCGACATGAAGGCCGACGCGGAGATGACGGCCGGAATCGAGGCGGCGGTCAAGCTGCTGACCGATCTCGGCGCGCAGGTACGCGAAATAGACACCGCCGCGCTTGGCGACTACGCCGCTTGCAACCGCACGATCCTCACGAGCGAGGCTTTTGCGATCCACGAGAAGTGGATGCGCGAGCGGTCGCAGGATTACGGCGCGCTCGCCCGCGAGCGGCTGATGGCTGGAGCCTTTGTCCGCGCGGCCGACTACGTCAACGCCACGCGCATTCGCCGCAAGATGGCGGATACGTTCCACGCGCTGTTCGCCGATATGGATGTGGCAGTGACAGCGAGCTCGATGGACCCGGCTTGCCGCATCGACAACCCGCAGGCGATTGAGCACACCTACGCCCGGCAGGCACGCGCGCCGTTTAACGTGACCGGCAGCCCGGCGATTTCCGTCCCGGTAGGATTCAGCAAGACCGGCCTGCCGCTGGCAATGCAGATCGTCGGCAAGCCCTATAGCGAGGCGCTGATCTATCGCGTTGCTCACGCGTACGAACAGGCGACGGACTGGGTGAAGATGCATCCAAATGAGAATCGCAGTGTAAAAATGTACGTGTAGTCCGCAAAAATACGGATCTGCAAACTTCGGATGTGTGTTGGCGCCTTCACGTATGGTCTGTTGTCCTTCCCGAAAACTCGTACGCGCGACTCGGCGCAGCGAGTCGCCCCCAAGTCATGCTGCCATCCGCTCGTAATGGCGATGCAAGCCACCGACCTCTGCTCACGCCGGAACTGCTCGACAAGATCAATCAGGTAGTGGTCAATGGCGGGCATGCCCTGGTAAAAAAAGGCAGGCGAAGCGCTGCGTGGGCGGTGCGACTCCTTGGTGGTTGAAACGAATGTGCATTACCCCACCGATATCAACCTGCTGTATGACGCGATGCGCAAAGTCATCACGCTGACCGCGCAGTGGTGCGAACAGCATGAGGTGAGCGACTGGCGGCAACACGCCTACCACGTCAGGCACCTCAAACGGCTCATGCGCGCTGCCCAGAACAAGAAGCGCAGCAAAGCCCAATCGGAAGAACAGCAAAAGAGAAACGCGACGCTGATTGCCCAAGCGCGTCAAGAGTACCTGGAGGTTGCCGAGCGCTATCTGAAAAGAGCGCACGTGGCGCTGGCCCTGCTCGAGCAACGGGTAACCGACGAATTCGATGTTCTGAAGAAGCTGGAGATTGAAGGCTTCATGCGACACGCGATACGCCAAATCGACCAAACGAAGCGCCGCGTCATGCTGGGAGAAGCGATCCCGCATGGCGAGAAAGTATTCTCGATCTTTGAGCCGCACACCGAATGGATCAGCAAAGGCAAAGCCGGTGTTCCGGTAGAACTAGGGGTCAAAGTATGTGTCCTGGAAGACCAGCATCAATTTATATTGCATCATCAAGTGATGCAAAAGAAGACCGATGATCAAGTCACCGTTTCGATGGTGGCGGAGGCCAAGAAGAGATTTCCGAAATTGAATGCCTGCAGCTTCGATAAAGGCTTTCATTCACCAGCCAATCAGACCGGATTGAAAGAACTCCTGGAGCTGGCGGCATTGCCCCAAAAAGGCAAGCTCTCGCAACCAGCGGAGGCAGCCGAGCAATCCGAAACATTCCTCAAGGCCAGGCGCGCCCACTCGGCGGTTGAATCAGCGATTAACGCGCTCGAAGTGCATGGACTGGACAGGTGCCCGGATCACGGCATCGACGGATTCAAGCGCTATGTTGCATTGGCCGTGGTGGCAAGAAATATTCACCGCGTCGGCGCTATCCTATGGCAACAGGAGCAGCGGCGTGAACAGCGAAAAAGGAAATACGCTGATCGTGAAACGACCTACAAGCTGGCGGCTTAAGCAGATTCCAGAGCGTTTCTTTAGAGGGACCTGATTTAACAATCAGGGAATGTGCTCGGCTAGAAATTGTAGAAAGTCGGGTTTTCGTGCAAGAGAACTGAAAAACTTCTCGTTCCGCAACGAAAGACAAATATTTTCGGTGGCGTGTTCACATTTTAGGCAAGCTGCTTTTTTAAAAACAGGGGTTTTCTGGCGAGCACTATCTACTGGCGCGACTGCTGCATCTGCGCGCACAACAGGCGACCGGTTACACTCGGAGCATGGAAAGATTGCTCGATACCCTGGCTGAGGTTCGCCGCACAAGCGTTGCCCGCTCCACGCGCAAGGGGAGTGTTCGCGTTGTCTCGCAACTTGAAGAAGTGGACCCCGATGTGGCGGGGCTAATTGCCGCCTTGAAAATCAGCGTTTAGTATATACAGCTACGCTCCGGATTACCCTGTATTTATAAACGCTTATCTCCCGTTCATCTTCGATACAGGTAAACTCACGCTAGCCATAGAACTCTTGCTCCTGATCCAGTATGGTTGACCTAACAGAAGGAGGGAAACACCATGAAGCCCGTACTGCACGCACTGATATTTTGGCTCGCCATGCCTGCGTTAGCCACCGCGCAGGGTTTTCCTTCTAAACCTGTGCGCATCGTCGCAGCGGCTGGAGCCGGAGGCGGGGTCGATACGACCTCGCGCGTCATCGCGCAGAACCTGCAGGAATCGCTCGGTCAGCCCGGCATCGTTGAAAACCGCCCAGGTGCAGGTGGTGCGGTGGGCGGCGACATCGTCGCCAAGTCCGCAGCCGACGGACATACCCTGCTCACCATTTCGATCAGTCACTCGGTGTTGCCAAGCTCCCACAAGAATCTCTCGTACAGCCCCGAGCGCGACCTCGTTCCGGTCACCGTCATGGTCAACGCACCCAACATCCTCGTCGCCCATCCATCGCTGCCCGTGAAGTCGATCAAGGAATTGATCGCCTACGCGAAGAAGCGCCCCGGCGAGATCAACTATGCTTCGTCGGGCAATGCCAGCCCTTCCCACCTGGCGACCGAGTACCTGGAGGTGCTGACCAAAACGGATCTCACCCATGTGCCCTACAAGGGAACCAGTCCGGGCATGACGGACGTCATCGCCGGGCGCGTGTCGCTCATGTTCGCGAGCATCATCTCGACCAGGCAGCATGTCGAGGCCGGCAAGCTGAAGGTGCTGGCAACGGCCGGGACCCGGCGCGCCGCAGCCGCGCCGGACATTCCGACCATAGCCGAGGCGGGCGTTCCGGGGTATGCCGTAGACGTGTGGTACGCGATGCTGGCACCCTCGGCTACGCCGCGCCCCGTTCTCGAGCGCCTCAATGGCGAGGTCACCAAGATTCTGCACTCGCCGGAGGTGACGAAAAAGCTCGGGAGCATCGGACTGGAGCCGGTCGCCGAAGGGCTGACTGCGAGCGACGCCTATATCAAGTCCGAAATCAAGAAATGGGCGCACGTGGTAAAAGCCGCCAGGATCACCGCAAATTAGTGCGCCGACCCGTTCAGACATTGCGATAGCGCAAGCCGTCATACCGGTGACTACCGGTATCCAGTAAACCAGCGAGGAACCCATGGCCCGCAGCCCGCATGCGCTCGACTTCTCGAAGGCGCGATCCAGATTTCTCTCACGCGATGACAACCCGCGCGCATACCTCGAGCGCCGCATAGCGACGATCTCCGCGCGAGACGCCCAAGTGCACGCCTTCGTGACGCTCGGGCTCGAAGGCGCGCGCCGCGCCGCCGACGCTTCTGCCGGGCGCTATCGCGACGGCAAGCCGCTTTCGGCAGTCGACGGCATGCCGGTCGGCATCAAGGACATCATGGACACCCGCGACCTGCCGACACAGATGGGAAATTCCATTTATACGGGTAATCAGCCGCGCTGGGACGCGGCGTGTGTGCATGCATTGCGCTCAGGGGGCGCGATCGTCGTCGGCAAGACGGTCACGACCGCTTTTGCCTGCGGCGCCACCAATGAGACCCGGAACCCACTGGATCTCACGCGCACGCCGGGCGGGTCCTCGAGCGGCTCGGCCGCTGCCGTGGGCGCCGGCATGGTCCCGGCCGCGCTCGGCACGCAGACGCAGGGCTCGACCTTGCGGCCGGCTTCCTACTGCGGCGCGGTGGGTTTTAAGCCGACACACGGCGTGCTCACCATGCAGGGCGTGCATCCGATATCGCTCACGCACGATCATCTCGGCGTGATCGCCGGCACGCTGGACGATGCCTGGTGTGTCGCCTCCCACGTTTCGCTCGCCTCCGGCAATCCCGGCGCAGCGGGACTGCAGGGCGCAAGCGCTGTGCTCCCGACAGCCCGCAAGCCGCGCAAGCTCATTGTACTGCATACGAAAACGTGGGAGAGCGAAGTTGAGGCGCCTGCGCGCGCCGCATTCGAGGCGCTCCTGCAGCGCTTGCGTGAGAGGGAGGTCGAACTCGTCACGCGCCGCGACGATCCGCATTTCGCTGCATTCGAAGATGAAGTCTTCGGTACATTCATCGACCGTTCGGTCGACATCACGTCCTATGAGATGAAATGGCCGTACGAGCAATATGCCGCGCAGCACGGAGATCGGCTCGAGCAGCGCGTACACGACCGGCTCGCACGCGCCCGGGAGATGAGCGCGGAATACTACGCGGAACTGCTCGCTGAAAAAACGCGCATGAAAGACCGGGCACGCGACGTCATGGGCGTAGCGGATGCGATATTGACGCTGGCGGCCTCCGGGCCGGCGCCGGTGGGGCATGGCCACACGGGCAGCCGCGCTTATCTCGTCTATGCGACCTTTCTCGGGCTGCCCGCATTCTCGCTGCCGGTGATGGAGGCCGATGGCATGCCTCTAGGCGCGCAACTGATCGGTCGCGCCGGCCGGGACGCAGAGTTGTGCGCATTGGCGCATTGGGTCCTGTCCCTGGAAAGCTGAGCGTGGAGCGATAGCCCGTTCAACGGCTACTCGCCGGACCGCTCATCGTGTCCGGCGGCCCGATTTTGACGCGAATCACCCCGGCGTAAACATCGGCATCGAAACCCCGCCTTCGCTCTTCTTGAAAATCACTTTCACCTTCTGACCGACCTTGATCGTGTCGAGATCACAGTCGATGATGTTGGTTATCATCTTCACGCCTTCGTCGAGCGTCACGTAAGCGATGCAATAGGGGATGGGGCCTGCACGGCGCGTGATGCTGTAGGTGTAGATCTCGCCGGTGCCTTTGGCTGTGCACCCACTCGACCTTGTCGCTGAAGCAGTGCGGACACAGGGCACGCGGGTAGTGGTGATGCTCGCCGCAATCCCCGCATTTCTTGAGCATCAGCCTGCCTTCGGCGGCCGCGTCGAAATAGGGCTGGTCCCCGGGCATCATCGCCGGGTCGCGGAGTTTCCTTTCCTGATACGGTGTGGTCATTGCTCTACTCCCTTTCCGTGATTACTGTGGAGCTTCCGTGCCGGTACCCGAGAGCGCCGCCGGTGCCGTGCGCGATATCCTCGCGCATCTGGGCGAGGCGATATCGCCGCCGCGTCTGATGCCGGCCCGTGGCCCACCGCTGTGGGAGATGCCGGATGCCGGGCAGGACGAGTTCGACCTACATGCCCAACCGGCGCCGGAATACCAAGCGCCGGAATACCAATTCGATCAGCGCATCGCCTGGTAGGCGAGAGGAGCGCTCAAAAGCGCTCGTCACGGGGCGGCTTGCGCCTATAGCCAGCAACTTGGCGAGCGAAGACCAGTCCTGTGGTCACACGCGGTGCCAGCGCCTCGATCGGGGCGGTCTTCAGGGGTTCATGACACTCAGATCGGGGAGTTGACCACGGCGGCGGGCATCGACGATACTCGCGAGGGGGCGTTGGATTTCCTATCCTCCCACGTTTAAACTGCTAAACTGCGGACCTTGGGAGGGTTCGCGATCGCACTAGATAGTTTCGGGCAATCGGGCAGTTCAGAGACCTCGTCGCAAAAATTCATTACACTGGATTCATGGTCTACTACATTATTAGACGCGTCCTTTATGCCATTCCGATCGCACTTGGAGTTTCAATCATCTGCTTTTCGCTGGTGTATCTTGGCCCCGGCGATCCCATCCAGGCGGTAATGCCGGACGAGGCGAGCGAAGCAGAAACTCAACGTATTCGAGTTGCTTACGGCTTCGACAAGCCGATTCCGATCCAATATCTGCTGTGGTTGAGTCGAGCCGTGCAGGGTGACTTCGGCAATTCGCTGCAGCACAACCGACCTGTCATCGCGGAACTGATCCCCGCGCTGCAAAACACATTCCGCTTGGCCGTCTTCGCGGCGACACTGAGCTTTCTGATCGCCTTCGTGGCCGGAGGGATCGCCGCATACCGAAACGGCACCTGGATTGACAAGTCGGTCACGGCTTTTGCGATTACCGGCGTCAGCGTGCCCCATTATTGGGTGGCAATCATTCTCGTCATCATCTTTGCGGTCGAGCTTGGGATGTTGCCGGCAATTGGCATGGGCAGTGGCAGCTCGCGTGATTGGGCATGGGACCTCGATCACATGAAGGCGTTGGTTATGCCAGTAATCGCGCTTTCCATGATCCCGATGGGGATTATCATGCGCACCACACGAGCCAGCGTGCTTGAGGTATTGAGCCAGGATTACGTCGAGACTCTCCGTTCGAAGGGATTATCGGAGTTGAATGTGCTCCGGCATGTCATCAAGAATGCGTCGCCGACCGTACTGGCAGTCACCGGCCTGCAGTTCGGCCACCTGCTCGGTGGTTCGATTCTAATCGAGACCGTTTTCGTTTGGCCCGGCTCGGGTCTGCTGCTGAACGAAGCGATCTTCAAGCGCGACGTGCCGATACTCCAGGGTACGGTTCTTGTACTCGCGATCTTTTTCGTCTTCGTGAATCTGATAGTCGACATCATGCAGACCTGGCTCGACCCGCGGATTAAGCGAGGTTGATGATGGTCGAGATGAAGACGCTCGACATGCGTGAGGGCGCCCAGGGCCGCAGACAGCAGGGCGAAGAGATCACGGTCGGGAGTCTGCGGGCGCGCAGCTATTGGATGATGGTGTGGGTTCGGCTGCGGCGCGATCCCGTCTCCACGGTCTGCGGCGTTATCCTGATTCTGATTGCGCTGGCATCGATCTTCGCACCGTGGCTCGCGCCGCATGATCCGTATCAGACCAGCGTCTTCAAGCGGCTTGCCCCGATCGGTTCGCCCAACTATCTGCTGGGCGCGGATGAACTGGGCCGCGATATGCTCTCGCGTCTGCTCTATGGCGGCAGGGTATCACTGTTCGTCGGCCTGTTTCCCGTCGTCGGCGCGCTACTCGTCGGAGGTACCGCGGGCATCGCCGCCGGTTTCGTCGGTGGGCGGACAAACATGCTGATCATGCGCCTGATGGACGTGTTCTACGCCTTCCCTTCGGTCTTGCTGGCAATCGCTATCTCTGGAGCCCTCGGCGCCGGTTTCTTCAATGTGATTCTGTCGCTGACCCTGATCCTGATCCCCCCGATCGCCCGCGTTTCGGAGAGCGTCACAACGCAGGTGCGCACTTACGATTTCGTCGAAGCGGCGCGCGCGAGCGGCGCCGGCTCTTGGACAATCATCCGAGTACACGTGCTCAGTAACGTGCTCGGCCCGATTTTCATCTACGCGACTAGCCTGATGAGCTTTAGCATTATCGTCGCCTCTGGCCTGAGCTTCCTAGGCCTCGGCGTGACACCGCCGACCGCCGATTGGGGCCTAATGCTGAGTACGTTGCGGCAGTCGATCTGGGTAAATCCCTACGTCGCCGCCCTGCCAGGCGCGATGATCTTCATTACCTCGCTGTGCTTCAACCTGTTGAGCGACGGGCTGCGTAGCGCCATGGACATGCGTCTTTAAGGTTGAGAGCAATTTGCAGATGATGACAGTTCACCCTGAACGGGCGGCAGGTCGGAGCGAACGCGAGCAGCCACTACTCGCAGTCAGGGGGCTTCGCAAATATTTTCCGGTAAAGGGCGGTCTGTTCAATCGAAGCGTCGCCATGGTGCAGGCGGTCGATGAAGTGTCCTTCGAAGTACGTGAAGGCGAGGTGCTCGGAATCGTCGGCGAATCTGGATGCGGTAAGTCAACCACCGCACGACTTTTAATGCGCCTCATTGAACCCGACGCTGGCGAAGTGAGTTTCGACGGCGCCGCAGTGGGCACACGTGACGGGATTTCGACTAAGGAACTGCGCCGCCAAGTGCAGATGGTGTTCCAGGATTCCTATTCCTCACTGAACCCCCGACTCCCGGTCGAGGATACGATCGCGTTCGGGCCGATCGTGCACGGCATTGGCCGAACAGAGGCGAAAGAGCGCGCATATCGCTTGCTCGGAGAAGTCGGTCTCGACCCGCAGCGGTTCGGCCGCCGCTACCCGCACGAGCTGTCGGGCGGTCAACGCCAACGCATCAACATTGCCCGGGCGCTAGCGCTACGGCCGAAGCTCGTCTTGCTTGACGAAGCAGTGTCGGCCCTCGACAAGTCGGTCGAAGCGCAGGTGCTAAACCTTCTTCTCGACCTCAAGAAAGAGTTCAGTCTTACCTACCTCTTCATTTCTCATGACTTGAGTGTCGTACACCATATTAGCGATCGAGTGCTGGTGATGTATCTCGGCAAGATAGTAGAAATCGGGCCGGTCGATCTGGTCTACAATTGCCCGGTGCATCCCTACACGCGGGCCCTGCTTTTGTCACGCCCGTCGATGGATCCCGGCGATCGCAAAACAGAGCCACCACTGTCCGGCGATCCTCCGACGCCGATCAATCCGCCGTCTGGCTGCCGGTTCCGCACGCGCTGCGCGTACGCCGAGGAGGTTTGCGAACGGATCGAGCCGACACTGTTCGAGTTGGACGAGCACCGCAATCATCAGACCGCATGCCATATGGCGGTTCCGGGATCGGGGCACAGCAAGGCGGCGGCATCGACAACAGCATGAGTAGGTATGGGATGGCAGCGATGGTGACCCCGATTGCGGAAGTTTTGCGGGACGTGCCGGTGACCGAAAAGGTCGTCGACGCCGAGGATCTCCATGTAAGCTTTGTCAGCAAGGATACAACCGTGTATGCGGTGAACGGGGTCACCTTCTCCCTCGATCCAGGCGAAGTGCTCTGCATATTGGGCGAATCCGGCTCTGGCAAGAGCGTAACGCTGCGGGCTTTGACGCGGCTGTTGCCGAAAGGAAAGACCCGCATTTCAGGTCGCGTGCACGTCGATGGCCGGGACATCATGGCGCTCAATACGGCGGAGCTGTCGCGCGTCCGTGGCAAGATCATTGCAATGATCTTCCAGGAGCCGATGACCGCCCTGGACCCTGTGTACACGATCGGCGACCAGATCGCCGAGACGGTAATCCGGCACGAGGGAGCCAGCCGCGAGGCGGCTTACGCGCGGGCGCTCGAACTGCTGGAGCTGACGCAGATCCCGTCCGCCAAGCGACGGCTCAAAGCCTATCCACACGAACTGTCCAGCGGTTTGCGGCAACGCGCCATGATCGCGATCGCACTATCGTGCCGGCCACGCGTGCTGCTTGCCGACGAGCCGACAACCGCGCTCGACGCCACGGTGCAGATCCAGATCCTGCTGCTGCTACGCCAATTGCAGAAGGAGCTTGGAATGAGCGTAATTTTCGTCACCCATGACCTCGGCGTTGCCGGAGAGATCGCCGACCGGATCGCCGTCATGTACGCCGGACGGTTCGTTGAGAGCGGTCCGGTTGGCGCGGTAATGCGAGATCCATTGCACCCCTACACCCAGGGGCTGATGGCGTCGACCGTTCATGGGCAACTGAAGGGGAAACGCCTTCGCACGATCGAAGGGTCGCCACCGAATATGGAAAAGCTGGTCGACGCGTGCAGCTTCGCACCCCGCTGCCCCTACGCCGAGGCGCGGTGCCTGGAGGGAGTGCCGCCCGAGATCTGGCCTGTGCCGGCCCGAATGGCACGATGCATATTGCTGGAAGGACAGTGAAGCATGGAGCCCGCTGGACCAATTACCGACCTAGCCCGTTGGTCTCGCCTGGACCTACTCCGAATCTCAGTTTTTCTGGCTTGCCTTGACACGGGGGGGGTAGAATATCGTCCTGTTGGTGGCATCAGGGTGATAGCCACCTGAGTAGTTACCAACCGTCTTTCGATTTCGGCGAGGAGGCCAAGCGATATGAATGACGAACCGACGACAAGCCCGACGGATCTGCACTTTCTGACGATCGCAGACGCCGCGCGGCTGATCGAGAGGAAGCAGCTCTCGCCAGTCGAACTGACAGAAGTCTTTCTGCGTCGGATCGAGACACTGGATCCGCAACTCAACGCCTTCATTACGGTGACTGCCGACCTCGCGCTTGGCCAGGCGCGCGCAGCCGAGAAAGAGATCGTCGCCGGCAAATATCGCGGGCCGATGCACGGCATTCCGTTCGGTCTCAAGGACATTTACTGCACCAACGGAATCGCCACGACCTGCCATTCCAAAATTTGCAAAGATCATATTCCAAAATTCGATGCAACAACGGTTGCGAAGCTCTACGACGCGGGCGCGATCCTGCTCGGCAAGCTGTCAACTCATGAATTCGCCCATGGCGGTCCGTCATTCGATCTACCCTGGCCGCCGGCGCGTAACCCGTGGAATCGCGATTATTTCACCGGCGGCTCGTCGAGCGGCTCCGGCGCAGGCGTCGCGGCCGGCTTCATGATGGGAGCGATGGGCTCCGACACCGGCGGGTCGATCCGCAACCCGGCTGCGCTGTGCGGGCTGGTCGGTCTCAAGCCGACCTACGGGCTGCTTAGCCGCTACGGCGTGTTCGCCAATTCCTTTACTTACGACCATGCGGGGCCGCTGACCTGGTCGGTCGAGGACTGCGCCATCATGATGCAGGCGATGGCCGGTCACGACCCGAAGGATCCGGCGAGCGCCGACCAGTCGGTTTCCCATTATCGGGCCGCGTTGACCAACGACATTAAAGGCCTGCGGATCGGGGTTATTCGTCACCTGTACGAAGACGACGTAAAGGTAACCGACACACTCAAGAAAGCGATTGAGACGGCACTGGGCGTATTCCGGTCACTCGGCGCCATCGTCGAGGATGTGCACATCCGTCCGGCACGAGAGTATCTAGACGTAAAGGTGACGACTGCGGAGTGTGAGCTGTTTGCGGTTCACGAACACAACTTGCGCCAACGGTCCGGCGATTTCGGTAACGATTTCCTGGGCCGAGCCCTGGGCGCAGTACTAATCAACGGCTCCGACTACGTTCAGGCGTTGCGCGAGCGGCGCGTGATGATCGCCGAATTCGAGCAGCTGTATCCGAAGTACGACGTGCTGATTACAGCTGGTCCGGGGCCGGCGACGCCACTCGGCGAATGGCGTCCCATCAACTTCTGGAGCAAAAACTCGTTGGCGACCCCATTCAATGTCAGTGGCGGGCCCGCGCTGGTGCAGTGCATCGGCTTCACCGACGATGGTTTACCGCTCGCCATGCAGATCGTCGGCCGACCATTCGCGGACGATCTGGTAATGCGTGCTGCACACGCCTACGAGCAGGCGACGCCCTGGCGCAAGAGGCGTCCGAAGCTCGATCCGAACGCGGCGTTTTCGACCGAACTACCGCCGGTGCCCAAGCCTGACAAAGACGAGTTGACGCCGGCGCAACGCGATATGGTCGCGGCCCGATGCAAGCGCGCGAGTCTGAAGCTGGCCGACGGACATTTCCAGCAACTCTGTGCGGCTGCGCCATATGTCGAGGCGATGGTCGGGCGGCTCCGCCGCGATCGCAGCTTCACCGAGGAGCCGATGAATGTAGTAAGCTTTACCGGCCTTGATTGAACCATCGCAGTATCGCGTTTTCCGCAGTAGACGAGCATGTCATGGGGCGCTTGGCCTTACCTCATGCCGGGATCAACCGAACATAGGAGGAAAGAGATAATGAAAGGAACGAGAGGGTTACTGGCACGAGCCGCCATTATAGCCGCGACGACCTTTTGGGGTGTACCGGCTGCAATTGCAGCCGGTACGTTAACCCTCGGCATGTCGGCCGCAGACATTCCGTCGTCAAAAGGCGCGCCCGATCAGGGTGCTGAGGGTATTCGCTGGATGGGCTTTACTATCTACGATTCGCTGGTCTATTGGGATCTGAATCAGGAGGACACGATCCCGGATATCGTTCCGCAGTTGGCCGAGAAATACTATCCGAACCCGGAAAACAACAAGGAGTGGATCTTCGAGCTCCGCAGGGGCGTGAAGTTCCATGACGGCTCAAACTTCAATGCCGACGCAGTGATCTGGAACATCGAGAAGCTAATAAAGGAGGGCGCGCCGCAATACGACCTGCAGCAGCGTCGGGCGGTCATCTGGCGTATGCCCGGGATCAAGACCTGGCGCAAGATTGACGATTACAAGGTGGCGATCGGTGACGATGGGCCCAACGCCCAGATGCTCCACCAGGTTATCTACATGCACATCTCCAGCCCGGCGCATTGGAAGAAGGTCGGCGGATGGGAAGCCTTTGCGAAAAAGCCGTCGGGTACGGGCCCCTTCAAGGTTGAGGAGATTGTTCCGCGCGAGCGGGCAGTGCTCGTGCGCAACGAGAAATATTGGGATGAGAAACGGAAGCCCAAGCTCGACAAGGTGATTCTGCGGCCAATGCCGGAGGCGAGCTCGCGTGTCGCAGCAATTCTTTCGGGCCAAGCCAATTTCATCGAGGCACCGCCGCCGGATGCAATCGCCCGTCTAAAGTCCTCGAATATCGTCGTTAAGACGAACCCTTATCCACATGTTTGGCCGTACGTACTCCGCCAGGCCGGCGAGAATACGCCACTTAAGGATGTCCGTGTGCGTCGTGCGCTCAACCTTGCAATTAACCGCGATGCAATCGTCGAACTGCTTGGCGGTTTAGCAGCGCCAGCAAAGGGCCACGTGCTGCCGGTCAGCCCCTGGTTCGGCAATCCGAGCTTCAAGATCCGCTATGATCCCGAAGAAGCAAAGAAGCTGCTCAAGGAAGCGGGATACGGTCCCGACAAACCACTTAATCTGACCTTCATGATTTCGCCGTCGGGTTCGGGACAGATGCAGCCGCTGCCGATGAACGAACTCGTCCAGCAACAGTTGGCCAAGGTCGGCGTGCGACTCGA
The DNA here is from genome assembly GCA_016192835.1 of Betaproteobacteria bacterium. Classification (GTDB taxonomy): domain Bacteria; phylum Pseudomonadota; class Gammaproteobacteria; order Burkholderiales; family SG8-41; genus PALSA-1004. Next base: position 17,026 of record JACPTJ010000107.1, on the reverse strand, counting down.
GTTCATCGTCACAGAATGGCAGGCACTCCGCGCGCAGCGGAGCAAGGGGCCGCTAGACTCCAGCGCGAGGAACATTCATGCGCTCAATAACAGCTTTGGGACCTACGATCCCTATACCGCATTTGAACGATTCTTCGGCTGCAAGCGGTTGCCCCCGGCTGGACTTAATTGGTCCGGCGTTTGCGATGAGAAGATTGAGGCCCTGATCGACAAGGTAAATGCGACCTTGGTCCAGGCAGAACAGGACAAGATCCTGCGAGAGATTCACGAATACGTCGTCAATCAGGCTTATTGGCTGTGGGTGGTGCACGACGTTAACCCGCGCGCGTACCGACCGGAGGTCAAGGGATTTAAGCAGGCCAAAAGCTGGTATCAGGATCTGACGCAGATCTACATTGGGAAATGACGAACTATCATTGCTTTGCTTAGAGTAAGGACGGGGTCGCCCGAAAGAGCGGCCCCGTTTCTTACCAAAGGAAACAGATTGCCAGACGACGGCCGCAAAAGACAGATGGTCGCGCAATACCAACATAGTACAAAATACGGTTTTTCAATACCCCCGTCGCCGGCGTCCTGCGCCAATGCAACGGTGCAGTAATGCCGGATCGGTGCTCGGTGCGCCCGATGTCGCGTAATCGGGGCTACCCGCGCGTGTCCCCCGCCCGATCTGCACTGCCAGGGCACTTCGCAACGGACGTTGCGGCAAATTATGCAGTCCCCGGGCGAGCCGAGTCAAACGCGCCCTGCGCTCAGGCGATGTCGGGAACCGGGTGGTAGCTGAGCGGCAGGCTGGCGGCTTTGTCACGGGCAGCGAACTCGGTGCTTGGTTGCTCGCATGGCGCAGCCCGTGCGGCACCGGCGTACGGCAGCATTGCGTGGACTATTGCGTCCAATTTATCTCCGCTCCGGTGCTGCATGGCTCCGCCTATTGGGGCTTGATGCCTGCGGCCCGTGCCAATTTGATGTTCTGCTCCACTTCCCGCCGGATCATCTCCGTGAACTGTTCCGGCGTATTGGTCTCGGCTTCCAAGCCCTGTTTGAAAAAAGCCGCTTTCATTTCCGGCGTATTCACTGCCTTTACGATGGATGCGTTCAGTTTCGTCAGAACATCCCTGGGCAAACCGGCGGGACCCATCATTCCATACCACCCTGTCCTGTCGTAGCCGGGCACGCCCGACTCGTGCAACGTCGGCATGTTCGGCATGAGCGCCGAGCGCTTCGCAGTGCTCATCGCAATGGGACGCAGCCGGCCTGAATCGATGAGCGGCTGTGCCGCCGTGACGCTCGCGAAAATCATGTCGGCTTCGCCTGAAGCGACGCCGACTACGCCTTGTGACACACCTTTATACGGCACATGGATGGTCTTGATCTTTGCGAGGGAGTTCATGAGCTCCGCCGCGAGATGGGCGGAACTGCCGATGCCCGACGTCGCATAGTTAAGCTGGCCCGGGCGGTTGCGTGCAATCGCGATCAGCTCTTTCACGTTGCGCGCCGGCACCGAGGGGTGGATCACCAGCACAAAGGCGCCAGTGACCACGAGCGATATCGGCGAAAAGTCTTTCGGTAGCTCGTACGGCATCTTGAGCCGCATGGCAGGCTGGATGCTGTCGGCCGCAGCCATCATGAGGAGCGTGTGTCCATCGGGAGCGGCCTTGGCAACGGCTTCAGTCGCGATGATCCCGCCGGAGCCGGACCGGTTCTCCACCACGACGGGTTGGCCGAGGCTCTCGAAAAGCTTTTGAGCGACCATGCGTGCCGCGGTATCGGTTCCGCCGCCGGCCGCAAATCCCACGAGTATGCGCACCGGTTTGGACGGATAGTTCTGCGCCATCGCGTGCGTAAAAAACCCACAGCTCAACAGTGCTGCGCCAAATTGCAGGAAGCCTTTCATTTGCCAGCCACTCATAATCTTCTCTTTGTCTGAACCAACATCACGCGTGCGGGCGGAAGCTCGAATCACCTCGATCTACGTACGGGCGTACTTCGTTGATCAGTTTATCTGAGGTATTTGGATATTGGCAAGTTCGCACCAGCCGGCTGCCGAGTTCGATGCGGGTCAGGGCGCGGCCACGCTGTGCGCGCCGGTCATGTCCTCGATGTCACTATCGCTGTAGCCAATCTCGTGCAGCACCGCCTGCGTGTGCTCGCCCAGGCGTGGAGGAGGAAGCCGTATGCTCCCCGGGGTGCGCCCGAACTGAACGGGAATCGCGGTAGTGACCATCGCCCCCTCGGACGGATGCTCGTACCAATGAAAGAAGTCCGTCGCTTTCAGATAGGGATGCTCGGCCAGGCTTCCGAGCTCGACGACGGCACCGTTCGGAATATCTGCTGCGTCGAGCAGTCTTTGCCACTCGGCAGTCGTCTTGCCCTTGATCTCTTCGGCGAGAATGGCATAGAGCTGGTTGATATTGCGGGTCCGCTCTGCCAATGCCGCAAAACGTTCGTCGCGCGCCAATTCCTGGCGTCCGATCACGCCGAGAAGGCGCCGCCATTGATCGTCGTTCACGGCGAGCAGGCAGATATGCCCGTCGCGGGTCGCGTAGGGCCGCCGGTGCGGAGAAAACATGCGCGCGTAGCCCAGGTCTTTTTTTGTGCCGGTTTCGAAAAAATTGGTCCAGAGATGTTCGACGAGATTGAAGGACAGCATCGTCTCCAGCATTGGAACGACCACTTCCTGTCCGAGGCCGCTGCGTTCGCGATCGAACAACGCCATGCCGACGGCGGAGGCGAGCACATGACCGCACAGCTTGTCGGCCATGACCATGGGGATGTAGCGCGGGTCTTCCGCATTGCGGCCCATCATGTCCGCGATGCCGCTCTCGCCCTGGATTACATCGTCGAAAGCCGGGCGATTGAAGTTGGGTCCGTCGGGACGGTAGCCGGGGGCGCACGCATAAACGATGCGCGGCTTGCGTGCAACGAGTTCCCGGTATGAGATGTTGAGGCGTTCCGCGCTTTGCGGACGCAGACTGTGCACGAACACGTCGGCAGTTTCGACGAGGCGCAATAGCGCTTCCAGCCCGGCCGGCCGCTTCAGGTCGAGAACCACGCTGCGCTTGTTGCGGTTCGTGTTCATGAACAACGATGCCATCCCGGGGTTCTTCGCGAGTCCCGAGTGCCGCATGGCGTCGCCTTCCGGCGCCTCGACCTTGATCACATCCGCGCCCATATCCCCGAGTATCTGCGTGGCTACCGGGCCGAGGATATTGATCGTGAGGTCGATGACCCGAATTCCACGCAGGGGACCGCTCATGGTGTTGTGCCAGGCGCCTGCTTCAGGCAGTGGCCTGCTTGTCGCGGCATTTCATCATGCGCAGCGGTGTGTAGACGACAACCACCTGCCCGTCCTGTTTCACGACACGGTTCCTGGTCCGCACCAGTCCGCGTCCGGGTTTGCTGGCGCTCAACCGCCCTTCGATCACTTCGCATTCGACGTGTATGGTGTCCCCCGCGAAGACCGGGCCCTTGACGTCGAGTTCCATATTGAGGAAGGCATAGCCTGTTTGCTGCATGGTCGCCTGCACCAGCAGGCCCTCGGCGAAGGTATACACCAGCGCCGCGGGAGCAAGCCTGCCCTTGATGTCCGAATCGCGCTTCAGGAATTCGGTATTCGTAAATAACACTTCGACCATGCCAGTGCAATTGATGAAGTTGACGATGTCGGCTTCGGTCACCGTGCGGCCGATGGTGCGGAATTGCCTGCCGAGCGGCATGTCTTCGAAGTGAAAGCCTATGCCTACTGTTTCCATTTTATCCCCCGTGTGTTATGACCGCGCACCACGCGCGTCTACCGCGGCCGCGACTTGCCCAGCAGGGCTATCGGCGTCCACCTTGAAGCCCGGGCTCCCCTCATTCACGTACGGAAGAACCTCGTTGACCAGCTTGTCGAATTGCGCGGACTCCTTCTTTTCCGTCGAGATCCGCAGAGTGACGCGGCGGGCGCCGCAGCCGCGAAACGACTTGAGCGATGCAATGCAGTCCCGCGGCGAGCCGTAGGTCAGCCACTTCTCCAGCCGCTCCCTGGAATAGTTCGCGGAGTAGTACCGGTCGAGAAAGGATTTGGCTTCGTGCAATGCACGATCCCTGTCATCGTCGATATGAATATGATGGTAGATGCAGTTGTCAAACCGGTCCGTCGTACGGCCAGTTTCCTTGGCAACCAACAGGATCTTGTTCCACGAGTCGTGGATTGCCTGAGGCGTCGCGCTGTGCGTCATCCAGCCGTCCGCGAGCCGCCCGCACTGTTTCAAAGCGTAGTCGGAACCACTGGAAGCCGCATCAGTTGCTCCGCTGGAAAGCCGAGTGGCATTGGTCGCCGTCCAGACGGGACAGTCCGGATTGGCCGGCTTGGGTTCGAGCACCAGGTCCGCAAAGCTGTAGAACGAGCCCTTGAACGTGCCTTTGTCGTTGTGCCAGAGATGTTTGAGAATCTTGATGTGCTCGTACATGCGCTTGCGCCGCTCCTCGGGGGGCACGCCCAGCGCGGTAGATTCGGCTTTCCACAACGCTTCGCCGCCTCCACCCGCGGCTACGATCAAACGCGCTCGGCCGTTTGCTATCTGGTCGATGCTCGCCCATTCGTAGGCAAAAACAATCGGATTGCGCAAAGCAAACGAACCCATCGCAGCCGGCCCTAGCAGAATTCTGTCGGTACGGCCGGCAATGGCGGCAAGCAGCGGAATCGCGTCGAGGCGGCGGTTCACGTACAGGGCGTCACCCACCCAGACGGAATCGAAGAGCGGGTTGCCTTCGACCTTGTCGGCGAGCGCCAGCAGCTCCCTGGGAGTGCGCGTTCCCAGCACGACCCCGCGATTCGAAAGTGTGACGCCGAACTTCATTTAAAGTTGTCCGTCCCGGCGCGTCCGCTATTCGACCCGGAGTCCCGCTTCGCGGATCACCTTGCCCCACGTGCCGATCTCGCGGGCGAGAACCTCGCGCAGCTCGTCTGGACGGGTCGTGTCGGGTTCGGCGCCCTGCGCGAGCAGCCGCGCCCGCAATTCAGGTTCCTTCATGAACCCGTCGATCTCCGTACGCAGCCGCTGCACGATGGGCGATGGGGTCTTCGCCGCCGCGAAAACACCGAAACGACCGATCGCCTGGAAACCGGGCACGCCGGACTCCGCAATCGTCGGCAAGTCGGGCATCACGGCGGAACGCGTCGCGCTGGTCACGCCCAGTCCGCGCAACGCTCCGCTCTTGATGTGCGGCGCCATCGTCATCACGTTCTCAATGGCCGCCTGCAACCTTCCTCCCAGCAAATCCGGCATGACCGCGCCGGTCCCTTTGTACGGCACGTAGACCATGCTAATGCCGGTCATCCGTTTCAATAACTCGCCACCGAGATGCTGTATCGTGCCGGGCGCCGATGCCCCGTAATTGAGGGCCCCCGGCCGCGACTTGGCGTAGCTGATGAGCTCAGAGATCGAATTCACCGGCAGCGTTGGGTGCACGACCAGGATGAATGGCGTCGTGGCGATGAAAGCGACCGGCACGAGGTCCCTGGCCACGTCGAAGGGAACATTCGAGTACAGGCTGCCTATCGCGGTGATGGAACCGCCCGACATCATGAGGGTGTAACCATCCGGCTGCGACTTGACAACCAGACCGATGCCGATGATGCCGCTCGCGCCCGGCCGGTTGTCGACCACGATCTGAAATCCCAGCCGTTCGCCGAGTTTGGCGGCGACGATACGGCCGAGGATGTCCGTGGTTCCGCCGGGGGGCACCCCGACGATCATGCGAATCGGCCGCACCGGGTAGTCCTGCGCGATTGCGGGCGGCGCCATGCAGGCCGCGATCACGGCAGCGGCTGCCCCCGTCGTTCTGACGACGCTGACCCTGTTGGTTTCCGGGCGTGTCCGCGGCGGCCGCGCCATGCCGTCAAAAAGCGCCCGCAACCCCGGCAGGTATCGCGATATGCCCATACCCATCACTCCGTTCTGATCTTCAAGTCGGCTATGACGCGCGCCCATAGCTTGGTCTCAGAATCAATGTAGCGCGCGAAATCCGCCGGCCCGTTCGCTGTAACCTGGCCGCCCTCAGCAGCCAGCAGCTTGCGTACGTCTTCCATAGCGAGAATCCTGCGAAGCTCCGCGTGCAGTTCCTCAAGAATCTGGCGCGCCGTTCCCGACGGCACCATGACGCCGTACCAACTCACGAATTCATAGCCCTTGACACCGGTCTCGGCCACCGTCGGCAGCTCGGGTACGGCGGGCGATCGCTTGGCGCCGGTCACGGCCAGCGCCCGCAGCTTTCCCGTTCTGACGTGAGGCATGACGCCGGTGATCGTCGCAAACATCAGGTCGACGTGTCCGCCGAGCATGTCGACGACGGCGGGTCCGGTGCCCTTGTACGACACCCGGGTCATCTTGATCTCGTTCCTATAGCTGAAAAGTTCGGCCGCCAGGTGCGATGGCCCGCCGAAGCCGCCCTCGGCAAAGTTGAGCAGCCCGGGATTCTTCCTCGCGTAAGCAATCAGGTCATCAATGGAATTGATCGGGAGCGAGGTGCGGGTCACCACGATGTTGGGGCTCTCCGACGGGCGTATGACGGGCTTCAGATCGGTGGCAGGATCGTAAGGCAGATTCTTGTTGAGCAGCGGCAATATGACGTAACTCGAGTTGATGATCACGAACGTATGCCCGTCGGGTGCGGAGCGGGCCGCAGTCGCCGTGCCAATGACGCTGCCGCCTCCCGGCCGATTATCGATGACGACTGGATATCCCCAGCTTTCACTTAGCTTTTTCCCGATCAGCCTCGCCACGAGATCCGTGCCGCCGCCGGGAGGGAACGGCACGATGAAGCGCAATGGCTTGCTTGGAAACGTCTGCGCGAAAGCAGGGGCGGCAAGGCCCATCAGAGCGGCCGACAAGATCGCGCATGAGATCAATCGCATTATCTTTCTCCCCCGGATTGGTTCGGTCACAGGTCCATCGTGCTCGGCGCGAACACGTCTTCGAGCGGGATTACACGCGGCGTAAGGCCCTGCTCGTGCGAATAGCGTGCAGCCGTCTCGAGCACGGCGCGGTTCGCTTTGACGCCATGCTGCACGAGCGGCGCACGCAATGCCTCGGCAACCTCGCGCGGCAACAGCCCTGCGGCAAGGTAATACTCGACGTGCTCGAGCCGCTGCTGATTCGCGATGTCGTTGGCGCGCGCGAACGCTTTATACAGATTGAGCACCACCCACGGATGCTGGTCGACGATTGCCTTCCTGACTGTCATCCCATGATTGATCGGGAACAGCCCCGTCTTCCGGTAGTAGCGCATGCCTTCCGCGATCGGGTCCCGGAACAGCGGTTCGATGTCAGGATGGTTCCACAGGTCGGCGGTGCTGCGATCGATCAGATTGGGATCGACGAAATAAAGCAGCGTCGCGTCCAGCTCACCGGACAGCATCATCGTTCCGATATTTTTCTCCGGCGGGATGCGGTGCACGGTCACGCCAGGCGGCGGCTTGAACCCCGTTGCACCGCCATGGCTGTGCGACGGCGCGCGCTCCATCCAGAACTCCATGTCCTTGGGCGCAACGCCGAAGTCGTGTTCGAGTATGCCGCGCGACCAGACCGCGGCGGTCTGCTGATACTCGGGAACGCCTACGCGCTTGCCTTTCATGTCCGCGGGAGCGTCGATGCGCGCGCCCTTGCGCACCAGGATCCAGTTCTGAAAGAAATGGCGCGTCGTGAATATGGGCAGACCGACGAACCGTTCATCGCCACGCGCCTTCGCCATCGACAGCGATGAAAACGACAGCTCGGAAACGTCGAAATCCGCGAACTTCAGCTGCCGCCAGAACATTTCCGATGGATGTAACGCGGTGGGAATCAGGTCTATACCGTCCGGCTTCACGGTCCCGTCGAAAATGGGACGCGTGCTTGGGTTCAAGGTCATGGCGATGCTGAGTTGGAGCTTCATGAGATGTCCCTGCGTATTCGAGCGTTGTCCATGCGAAGCAAGCCGCGCATGGCGCGGCTGCGTGACACCCGCTGTCTACTCTTTGGCGATACCTGCGGCACGCGCAAGCTTCTCGTTCTGGTCGACTTCCCTGCGTATCAGGTCGGCAAACTGCTCCGGCGTATTGGTCTCCGGCTCGAGACCTTGCTTGAAAAACGCGGTTTTCATTTCCGGCGTATTCACACCCTTTGCGATCGCCGCGTTGAGCTTGTTCAATACGTCTTTGGGCAAGCCGACCGGCCCTATAAGGCCGTACCAGCCACTACGGTCGTATCCGGGAACGCCGGATTCGTGCAGCGTGGGCATGTCGGGCATGAGGGCTGTACGCTTCGCCGTACTGATGGCGATCGGGCGCACGCGTCCAGCTTCGATCAAAGGCCGGCCGCCGGTAATGCTGGGGAAGTTGAAGTCCGCCTCGCCTTTGGCGACCGCGAGTGCGGCTTCGGGAGATCCTTTGTAGGGCACGTGCGCGGTTTTTACTTTCGCCAGTGCGTTGAACAACTCACCCGCGAAGTGCGGCGAGCTGCCCACACCCGACGAGGCATAGTTCAGTGCCCCGGGTTTGGATCGCGCAAGCGCGACGAGATCTTTCGTACTGCGCGCAGGCACCGACGGATGGACGACGAGTACGTACGGACCAGTCACGACCAGTGACACCGGAGAGAAGTCGCGTAATACGTCAAACGTCAGCTTCGTGCGCATCGCCGGTTGTATGGTGATCGACGCAGCCGACATGAGCAGCGTGTAACCATCGGGAGGAGCCTTCGCGATCGCTTCGATCGCGATCACGCCGCCGGCACCGGGGCGGTTCTCGACGATGACGGGCTGGCCGAGGCTCTCGTTAAGCCTCGGCACGAGCATGCGCGCAGCCATGTCGGTCGCGCTGCCTGCAGCGAAGCCGACCAGGATGCGCACGGGCTTGACGGGATAGTCCTGCGCCGCGAGTCGGGACATGGCGCAGAGTAACGCGAAAAACAGCAGCGACGCGCGATAGTGCCGCGGGCGCATCATTCGATTTTGATTCCCGTCTGTTCGACCACCCTGCGCCATGTCTGGATTTCCTTTTTCATCTGATCGAGGAAAACTTCGGGTGTTCCGGCCGCGGGCGCGACGCCCTCTCTTCGCAATTTCTCTTCCATATCACTCTCCTGCATGATCCGTATGATGTCTTTATTGATGCGCTCGACCAACGCCCGGGAAAGCCCCCGAGGGCCGATGAGACCATGCCAGTTGTTGACGTCGTACCCGCGGACACCGGACTCGGCGAGTGTCGGTATGCTGCTTTCGGCCGCGACGCGCTCTGCGCTCGTCACGGCGATTCCGCGCAGACGCCCGGACTTCACGTGAGGCAACGTCGCGGTAATGCTGCCAAATAGCACGTGGGTTTGTCCCGCGATCGTATCGGTGATGGCCGGACCGGTTCCCTTGTAAGGAATGTTTGTCATCCGGGTCTTCGTCATGCTCAAAAAGAGCTCGGTGGCGAGGTGCAGAATGCTACCCTGTCCGCTCGATGCATAATTGATCGCCCCCGGTTGAACGCGCGCAAGCGCGACGAGATCCTTCGCGGTCTTCACAGGCAGCGATGGATGAACGACCACGAGGAAAGGTCCTTTGTCGAGCAGCACGACCGAAGTGATGTCGCCAATCGCGTCGAACTTGAGCGGCGTCATGACGGCGTTGGTCGTGTACCCGCTTGAAACGAGCGTCAGCGTATAGCCGTCCGGCGCGGCCCTTACACCTGCTTCTGCGCCGATGTTGCCGCTCGCCCCAGGCCGGTTGTCGATGATGACCTGCTGGCCCCATGCCTGACCGAGTTTGGCTGCAACGAGCCGGCCGATGAAATCCGTCCCGCCGCCGGGTACAAAAGGCACGATGAACCGTACCGGCTTGGCCGGATAGCTTTGCGAGATTGCAGGCGTATGCGCGTAAGACAAGCAGGCTGCAAGTGCGTATGCGGTTCTCCATCGCGCTGTCCGCGCCTGTGGCAGACGCGCCGGTCGTCGTAACGCGATCCTCATCATGCGGACCTCGAGCCGGCGAGCCACGGCAGGCGCGCGCAATACTGCGCCTCGAAGCGTGCGATCGCATCGCGATGTTTCAGCGTGATCTCGATTTCATCGAGGCCCTCGAAGAGCTGGGTTTTGCGCGATTGCTCGATCTCGAAGCGGCAGAACGTGCCGTCGGGCATCGTGACGCTCTGGTCGGCAAGATCGATTCTCACCTCGGCGCCAGGCTCCGCTTCCAATTGCGCGCAAAGCGCTTCTACGCTGCGTTCCGGGAGCGCGACCGGCAGCACTCCGTTCTGCACGCAGTTGCCGCTGAAGATGTCGGCGAGGCTCGGTGCGATCACGGCCCGGATTCCGTAATCGCGCAACGCATAAACGGCCCCTTCGCGCGTCGAGCCGCAACCGAAGTTACGGCCCGACACGAGCACCTGCGCGCGGCGGTACGGCGCCTTGTTCAGAACGAAGGCTGGATCCTCCCGATCGTCCGAGCCGTGGCGCTTGTCGTAGAAAAGAAAGTTGCCATAGCCCGCGGACAGCGGCTTGCGCAGGAAACGATGCGGTATCAATTCATCGGTGTCGACGTCGGCATGATAGTACGGAACGGCAACGGCCCTGAGTGTGGTGAAAGCCTCCATGTCAGTTCCCTATGAAGTCGCGCGCGTCGGCAAGGCGGCCGGTAATCGCGGCGGCCGCGGCCATCGCCGGACTGACGAGATGGGTGCGGCTGCCCTTCCCCTGCCGGCCTTCCATGTTGCGGTTCGAGGTCGAGGCGCACCGTTCGCCAGCCGGCACCAAATCCCCGTTCGATCCGGTGCACATCGAGCAACCTGCGTCCCGCCATTCAAAACCCGCGCCTAGAAAAACTTCGTGCAGGCCCTCCGCTTCCGCCGCCCGCTTCACGCTCATCGACCCCGGCACCACGATGGCAGGTATGCGCGCCATCTTTCCGCGCGCGACGGCGGCGGCATCGCGCAAGTCCTCCAGGCGCGCGTTGGTGCACGAACCGATGAAGACGCGATCGATTTTGATGTCCCTGATCGGGGTGCCGGGCTTGAGGCCCATGTACACGAGCGCATGCTCGGCCCGCGCGCGGCGCGCCGGATCGGTAATCGCCCGCGGGTCCGGAATGCTGGCCGAAACGGCGGACGCCTCGTCCTGGCAGGTCCCCCAGGTGACCATCGGCTGCAGTTCGGAGCCATCGACGTCAACCTGCGCATCGAATCTGGCCTCGTCGTCGCTGCGCAGCGACTGCCAGAACGAGAGCGCCTGCCCCCAGGCTTCCCCTGACGGCGCGTATGGCCGATCCTGCAGGTAGTCCCGGGTCTTCTCGTCCGGAGCGATCATCCCCGCTCGCGCGCCCATCTCTATGGTCATATTGCAAAGCGTCATCCGGCTTTCCATGGCGAGCGAGCGCACTGCGTCACCCGCGTACTCTATGGCATAACCGCTGCCACCCGCGACGCCGATACGGGAAATGATGGCAAGAGCCAGATCCTTCGCGCTCACGCCGCGCCCCAGGTCTCCGCTTACGGTGATCCGCAGCGTGGGGGGCTTGCGAAACCAGATCGTTTGCGTGGCCAGCACATGCTTAATCTGCGACGCGCCGACGCCGAAGCCAAGCGCTCCGAAAGCGCCGTTCGTGCAGGTGTGCGAATCAGAACCGACGATGACCATGCCGGGATGCGCCATCCCCAGTTCGGGAACGACGACGTGCATGATGCCCTGCTGCGGATCCGCCATGCCAAAGTGCAGAATGCCGGTACGTTCGGCATTTTGCTGCAGGCGCTCCACCATGCTTCGCGCCTCGGGATCGGCGATTCCCGCCGTGCCCAGTTTCCTGCCGACCGTCGGAACGTAGTGATCGGCAAAACCGACCGTCTGTGACGGCCGCATGACTTTCCGCCCCTCGCGCGCCAATCCATCAAATGCGTAGAACGGGCCCTCGTGGACGACATTGTAGTCCACGTACAGGAGCAGCTCGTCTTCGGCCCGCTGAGTGACCGTATGCAAATCGAGCACCTTCTGAAGCATTGTTTTGGCGGAGGCCATGGCATCTTCCTTTCGACGAGCGATCTATATCCCGGTTTGCATCGCGATCCGCGCCGGCCGTGTCAGCTAGGCGCGACCCCGGTTGAACAGGATATAGCGGTCGTCTTCAACGCCGATCTCGCGGATGCCGCCCGGCAGGTCCGCCGCCGCCCATTCGAGGTAGGTACGTATGGTCTCGAAATGCGCCTGTCCCCGGTTCACGGGTTCGGGCTGGCCGGCCGCGTTCAGCAGCGCCGGCAGATAGGTCACTTTCTTCAGCCCGAGATGGTCGAGCTCGATGTACGCAATGCCAGTCTCGTTCCAGTGCCGGCGGTAGTCGAAAGTGACCCCCGGATCGACGTTCAAAGTATACACGTCCTTGTGCGTATACTCGCCGTTCGGCATGCAATAGGCCGGTCCGCCGCCGCGCCGGTGGAACGCCAGGTTGCCCAGGCTGTAGAAAACAGCGGCGTCCTTGTACAACTCCATCCCCTGCAGTTGATGCGGATGGTGCCCCAGGATGGCGCAGGCGCCGGCATCGATTGCTGCGTGCGCAACCGCGGTCTGGTACGCAAACGGCTTCGCGACGTAATGCAGACCCCAGTGGAGGGATACGACCACCGCGTCCGCGGCCTGTCTTGCACGGCGCACGTCCTCGACCAGCAATTCGAAATCCTGTTGATGCGGGATGGTCACGACTCGCGGCGGCGATCCCGGCTGAAATTCATACGGCTCGTAGAACGTATGCGCGCGCATCGGCGCACAACCCGGCCGGTCCTGCTCCGCCCAATACTGGGGAAGCAGTACCGAGCAATAGGAAAGGAACGCCACGCGAAGGCCGTTTCTTTCGAGTATCACCGGTTTGCGCGCCTCCGCGATGTTGCGGCCCAATCCCGCGGTCGGTATGCCGAGCTCGTGGAAGACGTCCAGCGTGTCCTCGATCGCTTGCGGGCCGAAATCACCGGTGTGATTGGATGCAAGCGAAAGTACGTCGAATGGCACGCTGGCGAAGGCCGCCGCGCTCGCCGGCGGCTGGCGCACCTCAATCTTCTCAGCCAGGCTCTGGTACTGGTACGTTCCGCGTTCGGAGTACAGCTTTTCAACCTGCGCAATGCTGATGTCCGACGCACGCAGCGCGTCCAGGACGTGGGTAAACGCGCTTTCGGGCGGCTTGTGCCCGGTACCCACGTCACCGCCCGCAGCGATGGTGACGGTCGAGCGGTTATTGTTCTTCACGGCCATTCGGCTCCTCCTCGAAGCGACTGCTTATTCCTCTACGTAACCCGTTTTCCTGCGCCGATCAAGCTCTTACCTCTATGCGTTAACCGCTTTCTTCGCGTGCGATGCGGCCTGGGTTCCCGCGATGCGCCCGAACACTGCGCCCGATACCAGTCCGGTGCCGCTCGGATAGTTGAAGTAGAAAAGCCCGCCGACCATTTCGCCTGCGGCATACAAACCCCGAATGTCCCTGCCCGACACGCTCTGCACCGCCGCCTGGGGCGAGACCTTTACACCGCCGAAGCTAAAGGTAATGCCACAGGTAATCGCATACGCCTGAAACGGCGGCTTATCGATGGTCTCCGCCCAGTTGGATTTCGGAATCTCCAAACCCCGGGTGCACCTGCCATCTTTCACCACAGTGCTGAATGGAATGTCACGGCACACCGCCTCGTTGTACTCGGACACGGTCTTCAGGAAGCGCTTCGCATCTACTCCCTCCAATCGGTCGGCAAGCTCTTCGATCGAGCCCGCTTCGACCTTGGTAACCTGCTTGATGCGATACTCGTCACGCAGGAGATGGGCCACCTTGGCATCGTAGACCTGCCAGGCAAACATTCCCGGCTGTTTCAGGACGTCCTGTCCATACTTGGCGTAGGTGTAGTTGCGAAAATCCGCCCCCTCATCGACGAACCGTTCGCCATTCGCATTCACCATGATTCCGAAAGGATAACTGTGCTTCTGGAATCCGTCCCCAACAATCCGGTCTCCAAATGGCGGAGCATTCATGTCCCAACCCACGGCATGTGCCCCCGACCAGTGCCCGCACGGCATCGCGCCGATGCCGAGCGCCATGTTCAGGCCCCCGCCCGTATTGAAGCGCGTGCCGCGCACTTTGGCGAGATCCCAGTTCGGTCCCAGGTAACGCGCGCGCATTTCGGCATTCGATTCGAATCCGCCGCAGGCAAGAACCACCGCCCCCGCCTCGATCTCAGCCTGCTCTCCTCCGGATTCAGCCAGTACGCCGCGCACGCGACCGCCACGGTATAGCAGCGATTGTGCCGACGTTTCATACAACACGGGTATCCGGGCTTTTTTTGCGGCCTCCTGCAGGCCTTCCATCAGCCCGGCGCCACCGCCCCAGAACGCGCACACCATGCCACCGAAAAACTTGAACGTCCCTCCCACCTTGTGCGCCTGACGGCCATACATTGCTTCAAAACGCACGCCTTTGCTCTTCATCCACGCTAACGTACGCCGGCTATTCCGCACCAGCACCTCGGTGAGATCCGGGTCACACCGATAATGGGTGACGCGGCCCATATCGTCAAAAAAGTTCTCTTCGGTGTAAGTTCCAAAATCGACCGTGCGCGCCTCCTCTATGCTCACGTCAAGAACTTCACGGAGTTCCCCGATATTGTTGAATACGAATCGGGTTGCGCCCGCTGTGAAGAAACTGTTCCCTCCTCGTTCCGCTTCCGGCGCCTTCTCCAGTATCACCACCTTCGCTCCGGCATCATGTGCCGCGAGCGCGGAACAAACCGCCGCATTGCCCGCGCCTACCACCACAACATCTACTTGCTTCACGTCATCCAATCGCATTTCCAGATTCCTATCCCCTGTCTTTCGTTTTTCACGACCGAAACTAAGCCCGCGGAGAAATCGTCCGCTTTACAAAACGGCCTCCCGGACGAGCGTTGAGATTCTTTTCAACTTTTCCAGACGGTCGACGATTCGATCGATCTTCTCTATCCTTTCCTTTGGCAAAATTTCCGAGGCCAGGGCATGAAACTTGGCCAGGCGTTCCTCCCTGGGAATTCCCCTTTCCGGTTCCCACTTGGGATGGTCTATCTGCTTTTCAAAGGCCGTTCCGCCTCGAAGAAAAATCTTGACCCTTGCCTGTGCCTTCTCAGGATAGATGCTGGTCATGAGATCGTCAGGAATCACTTGAACCTTTTTCGCAAGCTCCAGGATCCTGGGATCGGATATCTTCTCGCGGCGATACTGCTTCGGCCCTAAGGTTCTGTCTGAAACGACCACGGCCAGAATGTACGGGAGGCTGAATTGACAGGTGACAAAGCTGCTGTTGGCTTCGGGATACCTTCCCCCTATCTCCCGGGCGGCCCTGGCAAAGGTCTTCACCTCGATCCTGTCGACGGCGTCCGGAAGGATGTCGTTCTCTTCCACCAGGGTCAGGGCCGCCTCGATCGCGCTGTGAGAAAGACGGCAGGCTGCATACGGCTTGAAATAGACATCCAGGATCGTATACCTCTCGCCCAGACCCTCGATCAGTTTCTCGAGTGCGGGCTCGCGACTGACGAGATTGCAGAAGCCCAGGTAACGAGGAGCTGTTCCCATGAAAATCTCCTGGCATCCCGTAAATCCTTTTTGAGCCAGAAGTGCCGCTTCGACCCCCGCCTTCGCGGCCTGCCCACCGACGAACGGCTTGATGGTTGTGCCCCACATGTTCTCCCGGGAAGAGATCGGCAATATGAAACCGGCGATCCCCATGGCGTGAACGAGCTGGGAGCTGTCCAATCCCAGAAGTTTCCCGACTGAGACAGCGGCGGCGAAAGTCCCCGTGGTGCCTGTCTTCATGAACCCCACGCTTTTTTCCGGCGGCAGGGAAGCGGCGATTCGATTCATCACCTCGTATCCGGCGACCACGGCCGTCACGAATTCCTTGCCTCCCTGCTTCAGGTATTCAGCCGCCGCCAGCGAGGCCGGCAGGACCACGGAAGCCGGATGATTATTCCCATACGTCACGCCATCCTGTGTCTCCAGGACCTCTGCAAAATAGCCGTTGGCAAGGGCCGCGTTGCGGCAAGAAGTCCTATGACCCCATCCCAGGACAGTGCTCTCTTTCCGGTCTCCCAGGTCCCTCACCCATTCGGCCACCATCTTCGATTCCTCGAAGGGGTAAGATCCCAGGACGCAGCCCAGATGATCCCGCACGCAATCCTTCGCTTTTTCGATCACCTCTCTTGGGAGATCCTCATACTTTAAAGAAGCGACAAACTCCGCAATCCTCTTCGAGTACATATTCCGTGCTCCTTCACAACGCGAAAAATTATGTAAGTAGGCAGCGCACTATTTTCATCGCTCATACCCCCTACTGTCTTGCTCGATACCACATGCACAGTCCGCAGATCAACCAAACTCGGTTGCGCGAATCCCGTCAGGATCCATAGCCCTGATGATGTCGACAATCTGCGGCCCGGGAACTGGGGTTTCGGCTGCATCTGGCGCGACCCGAAGATCAAAGCCCGTATTCTTCTTTATATCGTCTATGCTGCGACCCGGGTGATAAGACTGTAGCTGCATCACTCTGTCAGGGTTCTTGAAGTTCATCACGCCGAGATTGGATACAATCGTCATCTCGTTCTTCATCTGCTCCTTCGAGCGGTGGTTGTAGCCCTGCCCGGTTACAAAATCGACTTCCTCGACAAAGGTCCGGAGCGTGTGCCTGGCACTCCAGATCACCACCTTCGGCGTAATCGGCATGAGGAAGGCCGATGCCGCTCCTCCGGGGAGTTGCACCTTGGGGTTGTCGATGCTTCCGATAACGCTGAGATTTGTGTTTCCGTAACGGTCGATCTGTGCCGAGCCCAGAAACATCACGTGCAGTTCGCCGCGTTGCGCCAGGTCAAATACCTCATGCAAGCCAAAATACCCTACCGCGTCACGATTCTGACGGGGGTCGAAAGACGACAGATAGATGCGCTCAACATCGGGATCTACCCCTTCGGCCCCTGAAACGAACGCCATATCGGGGGCGTGGGTTTTTCGGGCGAGGCTCATCGCCAATATTGGCATCGGAG
>JACPTJ010000215.1 GCA_016192835.1 Betaproteobacteria bacterium | reverse complement strand
TGCCGATCGAGAAATACGTTCGCGACGCGCACGTGCAGAAACATGTCTCATTTCCGGTCCCATCGCGATTCAAAATCACCGAAGCACTGATGGGCTTCAAGAGGAAGGTGCCGCCGTTTCACGGCGGTGACTAGTTCTACCCGGCTTCGCTCGCCGGCCCGCGCTACCTCGCGCCGTATCGCGCCGATAGGTACCAGGTTCCAGCTGTTGACGGTTCGCCCGTCGGGGGAATAGATTGCCGTTTGGTGGAAAATTGGATTTGCCAGGAAGGGAACGCCATGACCAACCGTATCACCGGACGCTCTGCGTTCGTCTCGCTGATGAAGGACGAGGGCGTCACGCATCTGTTCGGCAATCCGGGCACGACCGAATTGCCGATCATGCACGCGCTCGCCGATCATCCCGACATGAGGTTCGTGCTGGGGCTGCACGAGGCGCTTGTCGTCGCCATGGCGGACGGCTACTCGCGTGCTTCGGGCGAGCTGGTCGCCTGCAACGTGCACGTGGCACCGGGTCTTGGCAACGCCATGGGCTCGCTGTTCAACGCGGGCTTCACCTCGACACCGATGATCCTGACCGCGGGGCAGCAGGAGCAGGGCTTCGGGCTGATGGAGCCCAACCTCTACGGTCCGCTGGTGCGGATGGCCGAGCCCTTGGTGAAGTGGGCCGTCGAGGTGAACCGGCTGCAGGATCTGCCGCGTATCATCCGCCGCGCTGCCAAGATCGCGACCACGCCGCCGACCGGCCCGGTGTTCATCTCGCTGCCGGGCGACATCCTCAATCAGGAGGATGCGATCGACCTCGGGAAATCCACGCGCGTTCTGACGCGTAACGTTCCGGCTTCCGAGCACGTTGCCGGCCTGGCGGATCTGATCCTCGCCGCCGAGCGGCCGGTGCTTGTTTGCGGCAATGAGCTGGTGCGCTCGGATGCGCTGGCGGAAGCGGCGCGGCTCGCCGAGGTGCTGGGCGCGCCGGCCTACCAGTCGTCGAGTTCCTACGGTGCGCATTTCCTGTCCGAGCATGCCTGCTACATGGGCTCTTTACCGAAGCGGCAGGAGGTGGTCCGGCAGACGCTCGAAGCCTACGACCTTATGATCGTACTCGGCTCCGACGTGCTGCGAATGGCGGTCTACGGCGATACTGATCCGATGCCGGCGAGGCTCAAGCATGTGCAGATCGGTCTCGACGACCGCGAGATGGGCAAGAACTATGCGCCCGAGATGGCGCTGCGGGCGGACCCGCGCGAGACGCTGAGGGCGCTGATCCCGGTGCTTGAGGCCAAGGGCGGCGCAGGCATGAAGAAGCGAGCGGAATCGGGAAGAGCCGCGATTGCGGCCAAGAACTGGTCATCGAAGCGCCGGGCGCTTGCCGGCAAGATCGAAGCCGCGGGTTCCATCGCTGAGGGCACCGCTTCGACGATCAGCCCGGATTGGATGACGCTACGGATGATCGATGCGCTGCCGCGCGATGCCATTCTGGTGTTCGAGAGCCTGACGGCCGGCCGCCACGTCGTCGATCTGTTCCCTTATCGGGACCGCTATGCCTATCACGGCCTCGCCAGCGGCGGCATCGGCTTCAGTATTCCGGCGTCGGTCGGGATTTCATTGGCGCAGCCGGGGCGCCGGGTTGTCACCATAGTCGGTGACGGCAGCGCCATGTATTCGATCCAGGCATTGTGGACTGCTGCGCACCTGAAGCTGCCCATTACCTATGTCATCTGCAACAACGGCGGCTATCTGATCATCAAGCAGCGGCTGCTCGCCTTCCATGGCAACCGGAATTTCAACGGTATGGAGATCCGGAATCCCGAGATCGACTACGCTGCGATGGCGGGGTCGATGGGTGTGACGGCCGAGCGGATCACGCGGCCCGAGGACTTCGAGCCGGCGATGACCCGCGCGCTAACGCACAACGGCCCGGTGGTGCTGGACGTGGTGGTGGATGGGCGGGTGTAGCCGTCCGCGTCTTCATTCCCGCCCTGAATGCGGCGTGATTGCAACGAGGGCAGGGTTTCAATTCGTGCTTATACGGGTACTACCCTTAATTTGGTAACCGGATAAGCATGGAATTTCTTGAGCCCGTCCTTCGTGAAAACACAAGTCGTTCCCACCCAGAGGCCCTTGTTCGTGCCGGGGATAACCGGATAAGCCACGATGGTCACGCACTGGCCGGGCTTGTAAACCCAGTCCAGATCACGCGGACCGAGGCGGCTCGGAATACGGGGGTCTTCGACCGCCCCCGCATGCGGGCGATGGTTGTAGGTGCTCCAGCCGCTGAGCAAAGGCAGGCCGGTGATATAGCCGGCGGACTTGAACGGCTCCACCCATTTGTTGATGTCCCTGCCCGTCATGCCGGGTTTGATTTCAGCGATCGCCTTGTCGTGAACGGCGACCGCCGCTTCGAACAGCGTCCGATATTCGGGGGTAGGTTCGCCGATGAAATAGGTCCCCCAGATCTTCCCGAAATACAACCCGTAGCCGAGTGCAACCTCGGTCATTACGACGTCTCCGGCGTTGAGCGTGCGATGGGTGGGGAAGAAATCGGGATAGCAGCGATCCGGATTCGTCATCGATGTCGAGCCGATGTGCGAGAACGGGTAGCGGCCTCCGAACCGGTTCGCCACGCCGTCCATAATTCCGCGCAGGTCCGAGTGGCGGGCCCCCACTTTGCTGGCGAGAACAACTTCTTCATGGGCCACATCACAGAGCGCGCCGGCCCTTTCCATGCGAGCGATTTCCTCTGCGCTCTTCATCAGGCGGAAGTCTTCGAACCAGTCGGTTACCGTCTCGAAGGTGGCGTTGGGGAACGTCCTGGTCAGATGCTCGTGGTGCTCATGGGGCAGGGTGATCGTCCACCAGCTCGGGAGTGGACCGACGATGCCGATTCTGCCGTTTTCCAGGCCGAGTTCCTTCAGCCGTGCGCCGACTGCCGTGATGAGGTCAAATCCGCCGACACGCACGTCCTCGATTGCCGCGCAGTCCCTGGCATTCGTTATATGGCTGGCGAAAGAAACGAATAAGGTCGGGTCCTCGGTCAGCGGAAGAACAACGTAACTGTGGGGGATCGCGGTGTAATTGGACAAATAGACCGCATTTACCTGTCCCGTATCCGTGCCTCCCCAATGGTAGGCTCCATAAACGATCAGGCAGTCGAGCCCTTTTTCCTTCATGGAGGCCCGGATGGTCCGGCGCCTGTTCGCGTATTCCTGTTCCGAAAACGGCGGGAAGAAATCGTTTGGCGCTAGCACGGTCCGTTCCTTTCTAATGGTCGAGCGGCTTTTAAAATTCTAACAGTTTTCCCATGACTCCGCGGCCCCGCCGCTGTGGCGCATAGCGGCCGATCACTGCTTGCAGTCGCCCAAGCGTCTCGCGGTGAATTACCGGGAAATCCATTCCGAGCACCCGATGGGAGTAAGATCCTGATTGTTTGGTCAAGGAGAATTTAATGGCGCAGCCAAAAATCGTCAGGTCTGATGAGGTTCAGCCACAGAATATACGCGGCTTGGGTAAAGAAGCGGGGCAGATAAAAAAAATCATTGTCACGGAAAAGCTCTTTTTCAACGTGGATGAAGTCAGTCCGGGCTTCAGCCCTCATCATTGGCATACGCATACAAAATACCAGGCAGAGGGTTACGAAGTCGAATACCCCGGGGATTTTGAGGAAATCTATTTCATACTCAGCGGGCGGGGGGTTATCCAGTGGAAGACCGAAAGTGGCGGGATCCGGGAGCGGGAAGTGGGTCCCGGTGACACGATCCATATGCCTCCAGGCACGGTGGAGCATCAACTGCTCAACAATGGTAGCGAAAAGATACGCTTGGCCGTTGTTGGAGTCCCGCCACCCCGGCGGAGGCCGCTTTAAAGCGTGTTCGATGCCGGATCTCCGGGGTTCGATGCCACGGCCGGCGCTCTCGACCTGCCGGACATGAGGTCTGTCGTCGGATCCTGAAAAGAAAGCCGCCGGTCCTGCCGCGAATTCCTTCAACACCCGACATTCGCGGTGGCCGCCAAATCGCGAACATCACTTGCGTGTCCTGCGTCGAGCCCGATGCTCAGCGCCATCCACACCAAAGCCCAGTTGGCCCACCGCGATCTGCATATGGGATGTTTCGACACCGTCCAGATCGGGGAGTTTGAACGGCGCCGGCTTTTTGGCGCAGAATTACGGCCAGGTATAGGCCCTATCAGTAAATCAATTCGACAAATGAATCCAACCTATTCGCGCGGAGATCTTTAGTGAAACACGGCAAGAACGATTCGCTCACTACAAAGAATGTACGACTCGCTCCGGATGATGGCGTCTTCGAACTGGCCGGCGCGGAGCCTGCTTGGATATGGGTGCATACATGCCCCGCGCCGACGTGCTCATGCCGATCCGCCCTGATACTCGCAACACATGATGGGCGTGAATTGTTGCTTGAGCGCGGGGCCGCCGTCCGCGATGCCTGGAATACGCAAACTAACTATTCCAGAGTAGCCGCGGCGCTTGACGACCTTATTGTCTTCCATATTGATATCGACACGGTCGAGATCTCTTCGCCAATCGACGACGAACCGTTGGATTTAGGCGCACATCCGCGGATTGCGGACATCGCGATGCGCATCGACGGCGATCTGCTCGAGTCAATTGGGCAACTTTGGTATCGCGGTAAGGGGTGGCCAGACCCGGAGCAGAAAGTACTTCTTGCTGCGGAGATCGAGATAAAGGGCTGGCAACGCGGTGAAATGTTGGCGTGGGATGATGTATGCACGGGCGTCCGACAGGATTACTACGTACTCGACGGCCGACTCTACGAGGCCGCCGAGATGTACTGCCCAGTGCCTGACTGCGAGTGTGGAGAGGTCTTGATCCACTTCGAGACGGTAACGCCACGAGGAGCGCCCTCTTCCGGGCGTGTCGTGGTGAAGCGGTCTGGCGAGACGGAGATCCAACCGAACAAGAACGGCCGCGATCGGCTGGAGCAGCTTTGGACTGCGTTCCAGAAGCGGCACCCGAACCACCTTGCGCGCTTCGCGCGCCGCTATCCCATTATGAAACGTATCGGCGCACGGATCGTAGGGACGCCACTGGCGATGTCACCCAAGGTAGGCCGCAACGATTCTTGCCCCTGCGGATCAGGTAAGAAATACAAGATGTGCTGTGGAAAAAGCAAGAAGACCGATCTGATATGAAGGGACCTCACATCAGTGTCGGCCAACGGCCAATTCCGGACGCTAGTACGGTCAACATGAAGCCGCTGGTCGAGCGTATGCGCCGAAGTCTGTCCGTCAAGCATCTGGTGCAGAGCGAGCATGGACTGCAGATTGCCGGCCAGACCGTACGCGCGCGAATCGAGTCGGACCAAACGACAGATGAGCGCATGCCGCTGCTCGTTATCGATGGGCGGGACGTTTCGTGGGAGGAGTTCGGGCGCATGCTCATGACTTTCGAGGGATGGCAGTTCCGGTTGGAGATCGGCGATCGAAGCGATGAGATCTGACGAGCTCGACCGTCAGGACGCCATACCGAAGCCGAGCAGGTGAACCCTCTCGCGAAACTTGTCCAGGTGGTCGGAGCGAACAACCAGCGTTTTTGGCCCAGCGCGCAAGCACAGGGGACCCGTCTCCTTGTGACCGGCAATTGCCTCGGCGGTTTCGTTGTCGCGGCACTCAATCAACATGGCGCTTCCGGCCGTCTTGAGCGCCTTGCCGTTACGCTCGCACTGCCGGATGAAGGAGTCGACCGGCTCGGGCAGCGGCATGTCGTCGCGGCTTTCCAGAAAGCCCCGCAATTCAGCGATATCGTAGCCTTTCTCGATGGCGGACAAAGTTTTCTCCCGATCCAGCCGCCAGCTCCCCGCCTGCACCGGCTCGGCCCAGTTTTCGAGCAGCAGCGCCTCTTCGGCGCCGAGGGCACCGCGTACGACATTCACCTGCAGACTGGGCAACACCGACAACGCCACGTTGCTGGGGATGGCGACCGGCCGGTAGGCGGCATCGAGGCCGAGCACGTAAGCCCCGAGCGCAGTCAGACGGATGTGGCTCAAGCCATCGTAGCGGCTCAGGAAGGCCAGATCGTCGGTGCCCCACATGTCACGATAATCATCGCAGGCTCCCGCCGGATCGAAGTAGGCCACGTCCACCATGCCGAGCGTTGCCGCGTATTCGAACAGCACGGCCGAAATGTAGCGCCCCTGCAGAATATTCCAGCCGTTCGAGCCTTCATAACCCAGACTTCCGTATTGGCGTTCGCACACGTAGAGGCTCCAGGGATCATGCGTCACCGCAAAGAACCGATCGGACGCCTGCATGAAGCGCGAGAATTCGTCAACCGCGATCCAGCGGCCGACCGCGCACACCCGCAATGCTTCTTCAATCGCCGCCCGCCGGGGAGCGACGGCGCTCATCACACGCCCCTTGGAGTTCTGCCCCTTGATCGCGTCGATGCGGCTGAATTCATCGAACATTGTGGTTTTCAGCCACTTCCGCCAAAGCCCGTGCAGTACTTCTGCCGGCGGCGCGCTCAGGGCCTTGACACCGGCTGGGCTGAGCGCAAGGCGGCCTCCCGCACGGATCGCCAGCCCGCCGGCCTGCAACAGCATCGGCCAGGCAAAGGCCTTGATCGGGCCGATTTCCTGGTCCCATTTGTTTTTCTTCTCGCCCCAGGGGTAGAAATCGCCACCCGCCAGCTTTTCGGTGAGAAAGCGCAGGGCGGCCGTACCCGGCAGCGCGGTTTTCTCGCTGACCGGAATGCGCGCCTGCTCGACCGTGCGCAACATCACCACCACTTCCTGCAAGGCTTCGCGCTCGGTCAGGCGCATAGTCAACCCTTCGTCGTCCGCCAACGTCTCCGAATTTTTCAGGCCTAACGGGGCGGGTGCCGGCACGAACGCCTTCAAGCGAGTTCCCAGATCGGCCGGGACGAAATGGCAACGCTCATCGCGCGCGTAGTGAATGAACAGGCCCAACGCCGAGCGTTTGTTGCCGGAATAGCCGTGTGATTTGGCGCCGGCCACCTGAAACGACGGGACGCGCTGGTACTTGGCGCGAAACCGTTGCTCCGAATACTCGCCGAGCGGGTGATGCACCGCCTCGGCGACGGCGGCTTGCTGCGTCTCGTCAAGGCCCGACCAGATCGCCTCCAATCCAGGACCGAGCATGCCGGCGACGATTCGTTCAATCACTTCGTCCTTGCGCCCAGCCGTTTCGGCGCCCGGCAGGTAGCTTACTAAATCCTTCAACTCCGGCACCGTGAAGCGTGCCAGAGCGTCTCTCAGCGTCATCGACATGATGAGTCCCTTAAGAAAATACGCGGCGTGCCGCTCCAGAATATCCGGACAACGCTCAATACTCCAGCAACCAGCGATCATTCCACTTTCGCGCCGTTTCGTCTGGATGGATTCTAGAAGTGCTAAAGAATTGGAAGCGTCGTGAAGCGGACGTTCGCAAACCGCAATGATTGAGCCAATTTCATCTCTCAAGGTTCCCAAACAGGTCTTTCGGGTAAGGCCTTGTCGAGGTGCGACCGCTTAAAAAAGATAAATGCATCGAAGTGATCCCTTAGGGTGAGCTCAACACCGCTTTCGTAAGGTCCGGGAAAATTTCCATTTTGCATCCACCATTTTGAATTTTCTGACAGAAAAGCAGCATTCGACAGGAGGAATGAGAAACCATGTCCAGAATCATGCAGTTTTTTATCCAGAGAGTTGCTGGCGGCAGGAAGCGACCAGTCTCCTTGAGTTCCAGTTGCTTCATATGCAGTCAATGCAATATTGAAGACCTTCTTCCGGGTCATTGCCGTAAAAAAGAAAACGCCGGATTTAAGATCTCCATACCCCCACCAGTCAGCCCGCGATCGATTGTGTGAAACGTGACTGGTGTGAGCGGACAAGATAGCTCGCGGGGCGTTATGTTTTTCCATCACCAGCATTAGATTTCTGCCTTGAGCCAGATCCCGCTCGTTCCAGCTCAGAATATCGTCCGACCAGTTGTAGTTGTAAAATCCCAACCATCCAAGAATCGTTGAAGCCGAAATCGCAAGTTCAAAAGCCTCATCCGAACCCGGATCGTTTTTCTTCTTTTTTTCCATGCCCGATTGTCTTGAGGTATTGTGTAGAGTGGTCAAAATGGCACGACATTTTTCGTAATCGGCTTCGGGAAGGAACTTCCCGTCGTGCTGCAATTGTGCAAAAATAATCTCGATCTCAGGCCACGACGAAGATTGATACGCAGGGCAAAAAGTTTTGATGCTTTTGAGGAGCAGGGGATCAATGCCAACACGGATGCCCGAGGCCTGGATCTTCGAGAAGTGTTCCCAGGGTCGATCCCAAACATCCATGCCTCGGAATACAATCGGATCATTGGGGTGAGAAAGATTGAAATCACACACCCAATCCCACAATGCCAAGTCTGATACTGTGGGCCAATACAGCACATCAACCGGTGCTGGAGTCTTGACTGCCGTACACGACGAAACCCATCGGCCTAATTCAAGGCTTCGCAGAGTCGGATTTTCCCAGACGATTAACCTTAAACCGTGGTTTACAACCAGGTAACGAATGAGTCGTGTCTGAATTCTTAAAAATCCCGAAGACCCATGCACACTTTCTCCGATGGCAATAACGTCAGCCGAGGCAACGCGCGCATGCAGCAATGCAGAAAGTTCAGCATCCGTGACTTTTTCAGGACTTGTGCTGAATTCAGTGACGCCAGGGAGGGCACCGAATACAGACGTACTCAGAAAAAATGCAATACCGAGGGCGAATGATTTCACAAATCCGGGTCGGAGTAACATTCCCTTTTATCTGACCGAAAAATTACACTGACCCTGTTTATCCACAAACCGCCGCCGTCAGTAAGTCAGGAAGGTCGAGCCGAAAATGTCGGATGGAGACGGGATTGCGCGTCGCCGGTTCGGTCGAGTTTGCCGGCACCGAGGCAGCGGCGAATTACGCGCGCGCCGATGCGCTCGGGGCGCACGCCGATCCATGCCCAGTCTTTTCCGAGCACTGGCTCGCCAAAAAGCGCGCGGCAGCCGGTCCGCATACATCGGGGTACGCGGCAGCCGGTGCCCACGCGTCGCCTTCTATCACCACGAGTTCGGCGTTCTGGAGTTTTTCCAGCGATGCTTTGACGCTTTCAACTGATCTCAGATTGCTGCCCGCCGTCGTCATGACCAGCGTGCGGCACTTTATATGCGCCAGGTCGGGACGCACATCCACCTGCGGCGCCCAGCGCAGATACCCGCGCAAGGTCGAAAGTGGCGTCTTGCCCTGCACGTTGTCCGCCCAGTAGTCCACCTGCTCTTTGGTTGCGCCGCTTCCCAGCCGTCCCGCCATCGTGGCGCGCGCCCATGCCTGAATACCTTCCGTCTCTATCTGCTTCAGCCAACCGGGCACAGCCGGCGTTCCGACAACCATGGGCGTGACAGCGACGATCGATCGCACTCGCTCCGGACGCCGTGCGGCGAACGCAAATACCAGCGAACCCCCGCTTTGGGCGCCGACGAAATGCGCCGATGAGCAACCGACGAAATCCATGACTGCATCGATGTCAGCAACGAGCCGTTCAGTTGACCAGACAGCGTCTTCCGGCGGCGGCGTGGACTTCCCGAAACCGCGTGTGTCGAACCGCACGACCCGGTAGTTTCTCGCTAGATACGGCACCCATCCGCGCCACGCCTCGAGGTTCTGGCCCATACCATGAAGCATTAGAACCGTCTCCGCAGGGCGCCACGGATCGGTGAAGTCGTCGATAACAACCCGCACGCGAATGCCGGGCTCGACCTTTACGAATTGTTGTCTGCTCATGATGCTGTCCTGAATCGATGCCGGATGCGTTTTTCGCGCTATTCAGGCTGAATCTTCGAGGCTTTCACCACTTCTGCCCACGTGCGAACCTCGTTTTTGACTTCGGCGGCAAACTGCGCCAGCGAATTGCCCACCGGGGTGACGCCCTGAGCTGCGAGTCGCTTCCGGGTGGCAGGGGTCTCCAGCACCTTCGTGACGTCGGCATTGAGCTGTGTGACGATAGCCCTCGGCGTCTTTGACGGAGCAAAGATTCCATACCAATAGCTGAACTCGTAAGGGGCTCCGCTTTCAGCCACCGCCGGTACATCAGGTGCGAACGGCGAGCGCTGCGCGGTCGTAACAGCGAGTACTTTCACTTTCCCCGATTTCGCCAGAGCGAGGCCGGTGCCCATCGCGTTCAGCAAGACCTGGATCTGGCCACCCATGAGCTCGCTCATGGCCGGGGCTGCGCCTTTATACGGGATATGCGTGATGTCGACCTTCGCTACGGACTTGAAAAGCTCCATCGCCAGGTGCACCGAGCCGCCGATGCCTGACGAACCATAGTTCAGTTTGCCCGGCTGCGCCTTCGCGAGGGCGATCAGCTCTGATATTGAATTCACCCGCACGCTTTCGTGAACAAGTATTACAGCGGGGGAGAAGCCAACCTTGGAGATTGGAACAAAATCCCGGAGCGGATCGAAAGAGAGCTTTTTGTAAACGCTCGGTGCGATCGTAAGAGCAGCCGTGTTGGCCAACAGAGTGTGACCGTCAGGGGCTGCCTGAGCGGCAAGCTCGTTGCCGATATTGCCGCCTGCGCCCACGCGGTTATCGACAACCACCGATTGACCCCAATAAGACGACAGATCCTGTGCGAGCACTCGAGCCACGATATCGAGCGTACCGCCCGCAGAAAACGGCACGATCATCCGGACTGGACGCTCCGGAAAGCGATCAGCTCCAAAGATATTTGCGCTCAGGCACAGGAACCCGAGACCGAGCACATAACGGGCGAAGCAGACCATCGCTGTATTCCTCCGGGCTACCTTCGCGCCCGCGCCGACCAGGCGCGAATGCCGCCGTTGCCGCGCGAGTCGAACTAATCGATTTTCGTGCCTGAATCCTTCACGGCCTTGCCCCACTTGGCGATTTCGGAAATCATGAAACGTTTGAACTCATGGCGCGATTCGCCAGCCGGCGTAAAGGCGAGCGTATTGAAAAGCTCTTTAACATCCGGTTTCTTGAGCGCCGCAATCAGTTCCTTTTCGAGTTTGTCCAGCACCGGGCCGGGCGTCCTGGCCGGCGCCAGCATGCCGGTCCAGCCGGCAAACTCGAACCCGGAATATCCTGACTCGGCTACCGTCGGCAGCTCGGGCAGGAACGGCGAGCGCGCCGCGGTTGACACTGCCAGTCCGCGCAGCTTGCCGGATTTGACGTGAGGCAACACGGAGGTCATCGAATCGAACATCATTGGCACCTGCCCGCTCATGACCTGGAGATTCGCATCTGCGCTCCCTCTGAACGACACGTTGTTGCCGAGCCGGATACCGGCCGCATGCTGGAACATCTCCGTTGTCAGGTGGCCGGCTGCGCCGGCGCCGAAGGATGCGTAGTTGATTTGCGCCGGCTTGGCTTTGGCGGCTGCGACAAGTTCCTTCACCGATTTCGCCGGAAACGAGGGATTTACGACCAGCGTCTGCGTCACGATCACGAGCTTCGTGATCGGCGCGAAATCCCGGATGGGATCGTACGGCAGTTTCGGATACAACCCCGGGTTGATTGCGAGGGCGCCGGTGCCGCTCATCAAGAGCGTGTAACCATCCGGCGTTGCCTTCGCGCCGAGTTCATTACCGATAATAGCACCCGCGCCGGGCCGATTGTCGATGATCATCTGCTGGCCCAGGGACTCGGTGAGCTTCTGCCCGATGAGCCGGGCCAGAACGTCGGTTTGGGTACCGGCACCGAACGGCACGATAATGCGTATCGGTTTGTTGGGATATGCTCCCGCAGGGCCTTGCTGTGCGTGAGCGACTCCCGCCGCAGTCAACGCGCAACCCGCAACGATCCCGATGGCCAGTCTGGCTTTCGTCTTCACCATGTCACCCTCCCATATTGAGAAACAAATCCCCTACCACCGGGCATAAATGATTATGCTCTCTTGTATTTTGGTTACGTTTGGCCCTAATTGCAATTATTTTCGATGCGCGGCCTGTCCGGGCGCCAAACGCCATGACCCGGCGAAGGCCGGCTCGTTTTCCGGGTCGATGCAATCGTTGCCCCCCTTGGTACCGTATGTAACAATTCGCCGAGCGCATCCGGCAGGCCGGCACAGCCGCAAGGCGCGCATGTTTTCTGCGCAACACCTTCGAACGGGCAGGAGAGTATCGATGGCTGACATGGCAAGGGGACTCATGCTCAACATGGCGACGGTGGACCCGGCCCACGAGGAAGAATTCAATCGCTGGTACCACGAGGAACACATCCCGGACGTGCGGCGCCGCTTCCCGCAGATCACGAACGTGCGCCGCTACCGTGCCACCGATGGCGAGGAGCCTCGCTACCTGGTCGTCTACGAGTACGATGTTGGCAGTGAAGAAGAACTCAACCGACTCGCAAGCCCGGACCATCCCTTGCGCCGGGAACTCTGGAAAATCTACGACGACACGGTGGGATCGTTCGCCCGGCGCTCCCGGCGCGTTTTCTGGCAGATTTATCCCTGAGGCGTGGCAGGAGAAGCTCCCAGACTCGAAGCACGCAAAGCGCTGATCGCGGGAGCGACAGGTGTCGTCGGACGCAACCTTCTCAGGCATCTCGTGGCACGCGGTGACTGGGAAATCGTCGCGCTGTCGCGCCGCAGGCCCGATGTCGAGGGAACGTACGAGCATATCCGTGTCGATTTGATGGACGCCGCACAATGCAGGGAGCGGCTCAGCCGCCTGGCGGACGTGACGCACGTATTTTTCGCCGCCTGCGCGGCAGGGCCTGATCTCGCGGAACTGGTGAGCCGCAATTTGACCCTGCTTCGCAATCTCGTCGAAACCATCGAGCCGGTTGCCGTGGACCTGAAGCATATCCATTTCATGCAGGGTTCGAAATGGTACGGCTCTCACCTGGGACCTTACAGGACTCCCGCCAAGGAGGATGATCCGCGCCACCCGCCGCCCAATTTCTATTACGACCAGTGGGACTACATGGTCGAGCGGCAGCGGGGAAAATCGTGGACCTACTCGTCCGCGCGGCCGCACGCGGTCAGCGGCTTCGCCATTGGCAATCCGAGCAACCTGACCATGGTGATTGCAATTTATGCGGCGATCTCAAGGGAATTGGGACTTCCACTGTGCCATCCCGGGACGCCCGGCAACTACCGCGCGCTGTATCAATGCACCGATTCGGGCCTGCTGGCACGCGCGATGGTGTGGATGGCGACCACGCCGGGCTGTGCGAACCAGGCATTCAACGTCACCAACGGCGATCTGATCCGGTGGGAGAACACCTGGCCGAAGATTGCCCGCTACTTCGGCATGCAAACCGGTCCGCGCCGGCAAATCAGCCTTGTCGATTACATGGCGGACAAAGGACCCGTTTGGGACAGGATCGTGAAGAAGCACGGGCTTCGGCCGTTCAGCTACCCGGAAATCGTTTCCTGGCCTTACGGCGACTTTGTCTTCACGCCCCACTACGACATCATTTCAGATACCGGCAAGGCGCGAAGGTTCGGGTTTCACGAAAATGTGGACACGGAAGAAATGTTCTTCCGGCTCTGGAATGAAATGCGCGCCGATCGTATTATCCCGGCGGCAAAATAGACCGAATGGTTTGATGCGAAGTTACGCTCCCTTTTGCTGCAATCAGCTCTACGTACTCCCGGCGAGCGCTGTCGAGCAATGGCGAAAGACAGAAAAGGTGGTGGTTGATCCCGAAAATCCCATCGTTTTGCAATTCATGGTGCTCGCGCTTAACATTGAGCGAAGCAAACACACCGTTACAAAGCAGGACGGACAATCACAGGAGAAGGACATGCCGGGAAATCCAACACAAGTTCTGGCCGGATTCGCGGCGACGCTGGACTACGACCGTATCCCGCCGCGTGCGCGCGAATACTGCAAGGTGCTCCTGCTCGACGCGCTCGCGTGCGCGGTGGCGGGTCATCAGGGCGAGGAGACGAAGCAGATAGCCGCCTTCGCGTCCGCCCTTGCGCAATCGCACGAGAGCAGCGTTATCGCAGGCGACGCTCTGTCGCTCGCGGGCGCAACTCTCCTGAACGCCTACCTCATCACAGCGGTCACGATGTGCGACGCCCACCGCGCCACGCTGACGCACGTTACGCCGGAGGTCGTGCCGCCTGCGCTCGGAATCGCGGAACGCGACGGGCTCTCCGGCCGCGATCTGCTGGTCGCGCTCGCCGCGGGCTGTGAAGTCACGACACGCATCGGTATCGGTCTCGACTACCCGGTGTTCCGCGCGCGGGGATGGCACGGCCCCGGCATCCTCGGTCCCTTCGGCGCGGCCACTGCGGTCGGCCGCCTGCTGCGCTTCGACGGCGAAACGATGGCGCGGGCCTTTGGTCTTGCCGGAGGCCAGGCAGCCGGAACGTTCGCCGCGTGGGGAACGCCCAGCGTCAAGTTTCATCAGTGCCGCGGCGCACTGTCCGGCCTCATGGCGGCGCTGCTCGCGCAGCAAGGGTTCCTTGCCACCAAGGAATTCCTCACGGCGAAGGACGGCGGACTGTATAACACGTACACGAACGGGGGCAAGCCGGACGCTGCGATCGAAGGACTGGGCGAGCGTTGGGAGCTCGAGCAAATCGCGCTGCGCCAGTGGCCATCCTCGTCGACCCTTCAGGGCCTCATCGCCGCGATGCTCGAACTCGTGGAGAAACATGCCGTAAACTCCGGGCAGGTACGCAGGATTCGCGTGTCGCTCGGCAAGGAGCTCTACGACATGCACGGCATCTTCGCAGATTACAAAGGCAAGTTCGAAGCGCTGTTATCGACCAACTATATTGCGGCGGTCATCCTGCACGACCGCGAGCTCACGCTCGCTCAGTTCGAGCCGCAGCGCTATAGCGATCCCACGCTCAAACGCTTTGCGGCGGAGAAGGTCGAAGTTACTCAGGATTCGTCGCTAACCGGCGTGCAGGTGGTGATACAAGCAGAAACGGCCGAAGGTCGCACGATCAAATTGCAGTGTGATACGCCGCCCGGATCCGCGGAAACCCCGCTCACGCTTGCACAAGTCGAGGCGAAGTTCCGGACCTATGCGAAGACGCGCCTGTCGGGCGCCCGCGTCGAGGAGGTCATCGGCGCCGTCTCCAGGCTCGAGGGGCTCGGCAACGTGCGCAGCCTCATGGACGCCCTGCGTTTACAGTAATTGATCCCGCGGGAGATTGGAGACAAACATGGCCGAAGCCAAGGGAATTCGGGAGGTCGGTTATTTTGATTGTGTCGGTGGCGGGCAGGTCTTCGTCGAGCGCGAGATCGCGTATCTCGGCCACGTCAAAAGTCCGAATGGCACCACCATCGTGGACGTTAGCGACCCGAAAAATCCCAAGCTGATCCAGACCCTGGAAATGCCCATGGGCACGCATTCGCACAAGGTCCGGGTCGCAAATGACATCATGGTCACCAACCGTGAGGTGATGCCGTTCAAGAGCGGGCGATCTCCCGACAGCTTCCGCGGCGGCGCCCCGACGTACGAAGTGGATCATGATTCCGTGCCGCCTGATTTTCGCGGCGGGCTGGCGATCTATGACGTCTCGAAGCCCGGTAGACCGAAGCACATCACGAACTGGGAGACGGGTGGAACCGGCATGTCCGGCGTTCACCGTTTCGATTTCGATGGTCGCTACGCTTATATCTCGCCCACGGTAGACGGCTATCTTGGCAATATCGTGATGATCCTTGACCTGCAAGACCCGGCCAAACCCGAGGAAGTAGGACGCTGGTGGATGCCGGGACAATGGACAGCGGGTGGAGAGCTCCCCACGTGGCAAGGTAACGCGCATCGTTGCCATCATCCATTGCGCTACGGCAATCGGCTGTATACGAGCTACTGGCACGGCGGTGTCGTTATTCTCGATATTGAAGACATGACCAAGCCCAAGCTGGTTTCCCATGCAGACTGGAGTCCACCGTTCACGTGTCCGACCCATACCGCGCTGCCCGTGCCGTTCCCGATAGAGGGGCGGACGATCATGCTGGTGGCCGACGAAGACACGCAAAAGATCGAGCCCTCGCCGCCGTCGTTCCTATGGATCGTCGACATCAGCGTGGAAACGAATCCCGTCCCATTTGCAACTTTCCAACTGAACTGCTTCGACGGCTCTGCGCAGCCTAATTTCACCGGATGCCACCAGCCCTGCGAAAAGATCACGGGCACGGAGGTCCCGGTCGCCTGGTTTTCCAAAGGACTTCGAGTCGTTGACATCGCCAAGCCGCACTCCCCGAAGGAAGTGGCCTACTACATGCCGGACGTGCCGCAAGGCTCCGACCGCGTGCAAAGCAACGACGTCACGATGGACGAGCGCGGGCTGATTTATTTGTACGATCGCCTTCGGGGGCTACACATACTCGAGCGCGTCTGAGCAACCAGTCGAGACCTCGAATCCACGCCACGTGGGCGTTCTACGCCGAGGCCGAAACGAATGGTTTACCGGTGGGAGGTGCATATGCAAGCAAGCCGTCTGCGTTCCCTCGCTGCAATCGCCGCTCTCTTGAGCGTGTGCTCGGCACAGGCGGCCGGGCCGGGGCAGCCCTACCCGAATCGGCCGATGCGCCTCGTGGTTCCATTCGCCCCTGGCGGCACGGTTGACATCATCGGCCGCATCGTCGCCGCAAAATTGTCAGAGCGCCTGGGCCAACCTATCGTGGTCGATAACCGCGGCGGTGCAAACAGCATGATCGGTTCCGAGATCGTGGCACGAGCGAGCCCTGATGGCCACACGCTGCTCATCGTTGCCGCCGGCTTCGCGGTGAATCCGAGCTTGCAGCGCAACATGCCCTACGACACGGAGCGCGACCTGGCGCCCATCGGACTGCTGGGAAACAGTTTCTATGTCATGGTGATTCATGCCGGAATACCGGCGAACACCGTCAGCGAGTTCATCGCGTGGGCGAAATCGCGTCCAGGCCAGGTGAACTATGCATCTACGGGGCTGGGAAGTCCTCCGCACCTCGCGGCTGAGCTCTTCAAGATTTCCGCAGGTGTCGACATGACGCACATTCCCTACAAGGGAGGTGGCGCCCTGATGCCTGACCTGCTGGCGGGCAGGGTAGCGACATTCTTCGGCACGATGGCTACGGTTGCGCCGCACGTGCGTAGTGGAAAGCTCAGTGCACTGGCGGTATCCACAGCCAGGCGCGCCACGACGGCTCCCGAGCTGCCCACATTCATCGAGTCAGGCCTTGCGGGCTACGAGGTGGCCGGTTGGTACGGACTGCTCGCTCCCGGCAAAACACCGCGTCCCATTGTGTATCGCCTCGACACGGAACTGCGCGCGGTCCTCAATGAGGCAGATTCCAAAGAGCGCTTCCTCAAACATGGAATGGAGGTCGAACACAAATC
>JACPTJ010000214.1 GCA_016192835.1 Betaproteobacteria bacterium | reverse complement strand
TCGCCCGAGCTCAACTACATGCGCGAGCGGCGCACGGCGCTCGGCGGCGATCTGCCGGCGCGGCGGCGCAAAGCGGCGCCGCTCGAGGTTCCGCCGCGCTCGGCGTTCGAATCGCTGCTCAAGGCGACGGGCGAGGGACGCGAGATGTCCACCACCATGGCGTTCGTGCGCATTCTCACGACGCTGGTGCGCGACAAGAAGATCGGCAAATTCGTGGTGCCGATCGTGCCGGACGAGTCGCGTACCTTCGGCATGGAAGGCATGTTCCGCCAGCTCGCCATCTATTCGCACGTCGGCCAGCTCTACACGCCGCAGGACGCCGAGCAGCTGATGTTCTACAAGGAGGAGAAGACCGGCCAGATCCTGCAGGAAGGCATCAACGAGGCGGGCGCGATGTCGTCGTGGATTGCGGCGGCCACGTCCTACAGCACGCACGGCATTCCGATGATTCCGTTCTACATCTTCTACTCGATGTTCGGTTTCCAGCGCGTGGGCGACCTGGCATGGGCTGCCGGCGACATGCGCGCGCGCGGCTTCCTGCTCGGCGGCACCGCCGGACGCACCACGTTAAACGGCGAGGGGTTGCAGCACGAAGACGGCCACAGCCACATTCTCGCCTCGACCATTCCGAACTGCGTGTCGTACGATCCGACCTACGCTTACGAACTCGCGGTGATCATCCAGGACGGCATGCGCCGCATGTACCAGGAACAGGAGGACGTTTATTACTACATCACGGTGATGAACGAGAACTACGAGCAGCCGGGGATGCCGGAAGGCGTGGAGAAAGGCATACTCAAGGGCATGTATCTGCTGCGCGAAGGCGCGGCGAAGAAAAATGCGCCGCGAGTGCAGCTGTTGGGCAGCGGCACCATCCTGCGCGAGGTGATCGCCGGCGCGGCAATGCTGGAACGGGACTTTGGCGTCGCGGCCGACATCTGGAGCGTCACCAGTTTCAACCAGTTGCGCCGCGACGGCATCGAAGCGCAGCGTTGGAACATGCTGCACCCCGAGAGCGAGCCGCGCCTGGGCCACCTCGAGACCTGCCTCAAGGACCGCGAGGGTCCGGTGATTGCCGCAACCGACTACATGAAGCTGTTCGCCGACCAGGTGCGCGGGTTCCTGCCGGCCCGCCACTTTCATGCGCTCGGCACCGACGGTTTTGGCCGCTCCGATACGCGTGAAAAACTGCGTCGCTTCTTCGAGGTCGACCGCAATTATGTCGCGGTCGCGACGCTGAAGGCGCTCGCCGACATGGAACTCGTTCCGCGCAAAAAAGTGACCGAAGCGATCAGGAAATACGGTGTCGATCCGGAGAAACCGAATCCGCCTACGGTTTAGAAAGACATCATGAGCGTACTGGAAGTCAAAGTTCCCGACATCGGCGACTACCGCGACGTGCCGATCACCGAAGTGCTGGTCAAGCCCGGCGACAGTGTCGCCGCCGAGGACCCGTTGATTACGCTCGAGTCCGACAAGGCGGCGCTGGATATTCCCGCGCCCGCCGCCGGCGTGGTCAGTGAAATCAAGGTCAAGGTCGGTGACAAGGTGTCGCAGGGCACGCTGGTGCTGACGCTGGAAGCCGGCGCGGCGCAGCCTGCTGCAGCGGCGCCCCAGCAGGCCGCAGGCATTGCGGTGCCGACGCCGGCAGCACCCCCGGAAGCACCCTTAGCTGTAGCCAAATCCGCGCCGCCGCAACCGGCCGCGCCGCGCGCGGTGCAGGCTCCGACCGCGGCGTTGGAGCCCGTCGACGCAACGCGGACCGGACGGGAACACGCCGGCCCGTCGGTGCGGCGCTTTGCGCGCGATCTCGGCGTCGATCTCGCGACGGTCACCGGCAGCGGTCCCAAGGGCCGGATCCTGCGCGAGGACGTGCAGGCGTTCGTCAAGACGGAATTGACGCGGTTCGCGGGCGCAGCCGGTTGCATCGGCTTCAATCTGCCGCCGCTGCCGCAGATCGATTACGCCAGGTTCGGTCCGGTGCAGACGCAACCGCTGTCGCGCATCAGGAAATTATCTGGCGCAAATCTGCTTCGCAACTGGTTGAACATCCCGCACGTGACGCAGCACGACGAGGCCGACATCACCGAGCTCGAGGCGTTCCGCAAGTCGCAGGCCGATGATGTCAGGAAAGACGGCGTGCGCCTCACACTGCTCGCGTTTCTGATCAAAGCCGTGGTGGTAACGCTCAAGGAGTATCCGAATTTCAACGCCTCCTTGTCGTCCGACGGTGAAAGCCTGATCCTCAAGCAGTACTTCAACATCGGTGTCGCGGTCGACACGCCGCTCGGGCTGGTGGTGCCGGTCTTGCGGGATGCCGACAAGAAAGGCCTGCGCGAACTGGCGAAGGAACTCGGCGAGGTGAGCGGCCGCATGCGCGACGGCAAGATCGCTGCGGCCGATCTGCAGGGCGGGTGTTTCTCGATTTCGAGCCTCGGCGGCATCGGCGGCACCCTTTTTACGCCGATCATCAATGCGCCGGAAGTGGCGATACTCGGGGTCGGCAAGGCGGTCACCAAGCCGGTATGGGATGGCAAGCAATTCGCACCGCGGCTGCTGCTGCCGTTGTCGCTGTCGTACGACCACCGCGTGATCGACGGTGCGCAGGCCGCGCGCTTTATCGCGTTTCTGAGCTCCGTGCTGTCCGACATCCGCCGCTTGGTTCTTTGATGCAACAGCCTCACCGCAAAGGACGCCAAGGACGCCAAGGAAAATCGAAGGACCATCTTGTCAAAATTCAATGCACAAACGTTGTTGAGATCGGTATCGGGTTTCCCTTTGCGACCTTCGCGTCCTTTGCGGTTCAAGATTTTGTGGCTTCAAACTTGCGGTGAATCGCCGACGTGAACGCCCCCATCGGCATCCTCGGCGGCACGTTCGACCCCGTGCATTTCGGCCACCTGCGGCTGGCGCAGGAAGTCGGCGAATTGTTGCGGCTCGCCGAGGTGCGGTTTATCCCATCGGGCACGCCGCCGCACCGCGCTGCACCGCACGTCACGCCGCAGCAGCGGCTCGAGATGGTGCGGCTCGCGGTCGCCGACAATCCGTTGTTCGCGGTCGACGACCGGGAAATCAGGCGCAGCGGCCCGGGCTACACCGTCGAGACCCTGACTGCGCTGCGGCGCGAAGCGGGCAACACGCGCCCGCTGTGCGTGCTGCTCGGGGCGGACGCGTTTCTCGAGCTTGCCACCTGGCACCGCTGGCATGAATTGTTCGGGCTCGCGCACCTGATCGTCGCGCATCGCCCGGGCTTCCCACCCGAATCGTGGCCGGCGCGCATGCCGCAGCCGCTGGCGCGCGAATACGAAGCGCGGCTGCTCAAGCAGCCGCTCGCCGTACATCTATCGCCGGCCGGCGGCGTGGCTACCCAGGCGATCGCTGCGCTGGATATCTCCGCGACGCTGATCAGGGAGTCGCTGGCGCGGGGCGCGAGCCCCCGCTATTTGCTTCCCGATCCGGTTCTCGAATATATTCAGGCCAACCGGCTTTACCTTGGAGATTGATGAGACTCGATAAAATGGTAACCGCCACAGTCGCTGCGCTGGAAGACATCAAGGCGCGCGATATCGTGGTCCTCGACGTGCGCCGCATGACGGCGCTTTTTGACAAACTGATCGTGGCAAGCGGGGAATCGGCGCGGCAGAACAAGGCGCTTGCCAACCACGTGCAGGAAAAACTCAAGGCGCTCGGCGCCACCGTTCACGGCGTCGAAGGCGTGGACAGCGGCGAATGGATTCTGGTTGATCTCGGAGCGGTCGTCGTGCACATCATGCAGCCCGCGACCCGGCAATACTACAATCTCGAGGAACTGTGGGGCGGTGCAGCCGCACTGCCCCGGCGGCGCGCGGCCGGCGCGACTTGATCGCCGCCGTTCGCGTCGAATGAAATTTTCGATCGTGGCGGTAGGCCACAAAATGCCGGCCTGGATTGACGCCGGCTTCAATGCCTATGCGCAGCGCATGCCGCGTGGATCCCGGATCGAACTGATTGAAATCAAGCCGGCAGGGCGCTCCGGCGCCGGGGCGGGACCCGTCGTGCAGTGGCTCGCCGCGGAAGCCGAACGCATCCGCGCGGCGCTGCCGAAGCGCTGCTTCACGGTCGTGCTCGACGCGCGCGGCAAGCCGGCCACCACAGTGGACATCGCACGCCGCATCGAGCGCTGGCGGCAGGATGGACGGGATGTTGCGTTCGTGATCGGCGGCGCGGACGGCACGGCGAATGCATTGCAGCAGGAGGCCGATCTTCTGTTGTCGCTGTCGGCGCTGACGCTGCCGCACGGCCTGTGCCGCGTGCTGCTTGCTGAGCAGCTCTATCGGGCGGTGTCGCTGCTTGCCGGGCATCCGTATCATAGAGAGTGAAATAGAACTCCCTCTCCCCCGTTTTGCGGGGGAGAGGGCCGGGGTGAGGGGGTTGATGACACGCGTCGATAATCGTATCTATCTCGCTTCGCGCAGCCCGCGGCGGCGCGAATTGCTGAAGCAGATCGGCATTGCGTTCGAACCGCTGCTGTTGCGCGAGGACTTGCGGCGCGGCGCCGACGTTGACGAGACGCTGATACCGGGCGAGTCTCCGGAGTCCTATGTGAGCCGTGTTGCGCGCGCCAAGGCTGAAGCCGGCTGGCACCGTATCGCCAGCCGCAGGCTATTGCCGCGTCCGGTGCTGGCCGCCGATACGACAGTCGTGCTCGATGGCGAGATCATCGGCAAGCCCGCCGATGCGCGCGGCGCGCATGAGTTGCTGCGGCGCCTGTCGGGCCAGACGCACCAGGTACTGACCGCCGTGGCGGTTGCGCGCGCGGCGCGCGTCGAAACTGCGCTGTCGATCTCTGCGGTAGAATTCCGGGAACTGGCAGACGGCGAAATCCGGCGTTACGTCGCAAGCGGCGAGCCGCTCGATAAAGCCGGTGCCTACGCGATCCAGGGCCGCGCAGCGATGTTCGTGCGCGCAATCAGCGGCAGCTATTCCGGAATCATGGGCCTGCCATTGTTTGAGACCGCCGAACTGCTGGCGCGATTCAACGTCGCCCCGGACTGACTCCGACTTTGCGCGAGGCGAGCTTGACTGAAGAAATCCTGATCAACGTCACCCCGCAGGAGACGCGCGTCGCCGTCGTCCAGCAGGGCGTCGTGCAGGAGGTGCAGGTGGAACGCGCCTCGGCGCGCGGACTGGTGGGCAGCATTTACGTGGGGCGTGTGGTCCGCGTGCTGCCCGGCATGCAGTCGGCGTTCGTCGACATCGGCGGCGGCCGCGCCGCATTCCTGCACGTGGCCGACATCTGGGGCAACCGTCAGGACGGCGAGCAGGGGAAATCCATCGAGAAACTGCTTGCCGAGGGGCAGAACCTGCTGGTGCAGGTGGTCAAGGATCCGATCGGCACCAAGGGCGCGCGGCTTTCCACGCAAGTCGGCATCGCCGGCCGGCTGCTGGTTTATCTGCCGCAGGAATCCCACATCGGCATTTCGCAGCGCATCGAGGACGAGGAAGAACGGCTGCAGCTGCGCGCGAAGCTGCAGCAACTGCTGCCGGCGGATGTCACCGGCGGCTTCATCATCCGCACCATGGCGGAGGCCGCGAGCGACCGCGAGCTGCTCGCCGACGTCGCATACCTGCGCAAGCTGTGGCAGGACATCCAGGACAAGGCGCGCGATGCGGCGCCGGCGGCGCTGCTCTACCAGGACCTGAATCTGAGCTTGCGCGTGCCGCGCGATTTTGCCGATGACGAAACGGCGCGCATCCTGATCGATTCGCGCGAAACGTTCCAGAAAGTGCGCGGCTTCGCGCTCGAGTTCACGCCCAACGTCGTGGAGCGGCTCGAGCATTACTCCGGCGAACGGCCGCTGTTCGATCTGTATGGCGTCGAAGGCG
The DNA here is from genome assembly GCA_016192835.1 of Betaproteobacteria bacterium. Classification (GTDB taxonomy): domain Bacteria; phylum Pseudomonadota; class Gammaproteobacteria; order Burkholderiales; family SG8-41; genus PALSA-1004. The sequence goes on along the minus strand of JACPTJ010000214.1, from coordinate 55 downwards.
AAATCGAGAAGGCGCTGGCGCGGCGGGTCGACCTCAAGTCCGGCGGCTACCTGAT
>JACPTJ010000213.1 GCA_016192835.1 Betaproteobacteria bacterium | reverse complement strand
CCATCGAGGAGGTGGGCAACTCGGCCGCGTTCCTGCTGTCGGACCTCGCGAGCGGAATCACCGGAGAAATTCTGTACGTCGACGGCGGTTTCAACACCACCGCGCTGGGCAACTCCGAGTAAGTAGAACAGTGATTGAGCGCGCTAGCGCTCTTTTTTCTCCAGCCGCTCCTTCTGCACCTTGATGTCGGCCCCGAGCTTGAGACTTGTGACGTAAGCATCGAACTCTTCCTGGCCGAGCATCTGGCGCAACTCCTCGGCTGCCGCCTTGCGCCGGGCAGCATCGACCCCTTCGGCTTCGACTACGCGCGTGATCTTGAGCAGCACGAACTCGCTTCGCTCGTTTTCGATCCCCGCGTAAGCCGGCAGCTTGCTGACGTCGGCCTTGAAGACTCCAACCAGCACCGGGCCGGCATAGCCCTGCGCGTTTTCGCGACTGATCCGCTTGGCCCCGCTCCACGTGACGGCCGCGGACTCGCCCTGCCTGAGTTTGGCCAGCAGCTCGCGTCCCCGCGCGGCGGCGAGCTGCGCCGCCTGCTGCAGGGTAAGGCGTTTGGTAATCTCGGCGCTCACCTCTTCGAACGCCCGCACGCTCGCCGGTTTGTATTCGGCGACGCGCGCGGCAACCAGCGTGTTGTTGCCAACGTCGACGACTTCGCTGTTGCGCTTGTTCTTGACGGCGTCTTCGGCAAATACGGCCTGCAGCAGTTTCTGATTATTGAGCAGCTTGTTCTCGCTGCCGCTGCGGCTCACCCACGAGCTCGCCTGAATCGCGAGCTTCAGCGCGTCGGCAGCCGGCTTGAGACTTTCGCCCTGCTCGAACACCAGATTATTGAACTGTTCGCCCAGCTCGGAAAACTTTTTGGCCGCCTTCTGGCGCTTCAGATCGAGTGCAACCTGTTGCTTCACCTCTTCCAGGCCGCGCCCCTTGACCGCAGTCAGGCGAATGACGTGATAGCCGAATTCCGATTGGACCGGACCGGCAATCTCGCCGGCTTTCATCTGGAACACCGCGTCATCAAACGGCTTGGTCATCGCGCCGCGCGGAAAGAAGCCGAGATCCCCGCCGTTCGCCGCCGAGCCCGGGTCCTGCGAATTCTTCCTGGCGAGCTCAGGGAAGGCTGCCGGATTCTTCCGGGCCTGCTGCAGCAACTGCTCGGCCCGCGCGCGCGCCGCCTGCTTCTCTTCCGCGCTGGCCTTGGCATCGACGGCGATCAGGATGTGGCTCGCCTGGCGCTCATCGCCCCGCGCATACTGCTTCAGGTTCTGCTCGTAGAACTGTTTCACCTCGTCGGCGCTGACTTCAACCTGAGCGGCGATCGCATCGAGCGCCAGCACCAGATATTCGAGGCGCGCCTGCTCGGGCAGCTGGAATTCGTTCTGATGGGCGTCGTAATGCTGCTTCGCCGCGCCCGCCTCGAGTTTGACCTGCGCCACGAAGTTCTCCGGCGCAAGCACGCTCTGGCTGACTTCGCGTTGCTGGGCGTTGATTCGCAACAGGCGCTCGGCCACCGCGTTGGGAACTATTGTAGTCGCGCGGTAAGCGTTGCTCACGCGTTCCACCATCAAATCGCGGCGTAAACTGTTTTCGAAGCCGATGGGCGTCATGCCCTGGCGCCTGAGCAACTCCTCATAACGGGCGCGCGAGAACTTGCCATCCTCCTGGAATGCAGGCTGCTCGCTGATGATCTGCTGCAGTTGCTGGTCCGACACCAGCAGGCCGCTACGCACTGCCTGGCTGACCAGCAGCCGCTGGCGGACGATGCCATCGAGCACGGCGAAGCGCAGCTCCGAACTGTCGAGCAACGCGGGGTCCATGCGGCCGCCGGCCATGCGCTGGAGCTCATTCTGGCGCCCCTGCAGTGCCAGCGCGAACTCCTGCTCGGTAACGGGCTGGCCACCGACGGTGGCAATGCTCTCGCCGCCGCCGGCGCGAAAGTACGAGTCGACGCCGAAAAATGCGAACGGTACAAAAATGATCGCCAGTACGATCTGGACCAGTTTCTTGTGGCTGTATAGTAAGTCGTACATGAATGAGCGTAATACTCTTTTACCATTTACCAAAGAAAAAGGCGAACGGCGTTCGCCTTTTTGCGTAGCTGGCGGAGTGGACGGGACTCGAACCCGCGACCCCCGGCGTGACAGGCCGGTATTCTAACCAACTGAACTACCACTCCTGGATCCTGGTGGGTGCTGACGGGTTCGAACCGCCGACATTCGCCTTGTAAGGGCGACGCTCTACCAACTGAGCTAAGCACCCGCAACCTAAGGCGGTTCTGCAAACGCTGGTTACCACGAATTTGGGGTAGATACGCCAGCCGCGCACCTACCCCAAACCGTAACCTTGCAGACGACTTGTTTTTTGCTAGTTTACCGCATTTTTCAAAGCCTTGCCAGCGCTGAACTTGGGCACGCGCGCGGCCTTGATCTTGATCGCCTCGCCGGTGCGCGGGTTGCGGCCGACGCGCGCCGCGCGCTTGCCAACCTTGAATGTGCCGAAACCAACCAAAGTCACGCTCGAACCTTTTTTCAGGGTCGTCTTGATCGCGTTCAGAGTGCCGTCGAGCGCTTTCTCGGCGGAGGCCTTGGAGATATCGGCAGACTTTGCGATAGCCTCAATCAGTTCCGATTTATTCACGTAAATCCCCTTTCAAGTTTGGAAGTAAGCTAACAGGAACGACGAAGTTTTCAGCAGAGGCATGAACGGGGAGCGCCGTCATGCCGGAACCAAATTCCCGTAGTGGATTTATAGCAAGCGCGAAAACGGCGTGTCAAGCACTTGCCGGGAATTATGCACATTGACACTCGATACGGTTGTGCCGATTGTCACAAGGCAACTTTCGCGCCAGATTGCGATGCGCGATTGCGAATCGCGCACCGGCCGCCCGAACTCCGGTCAATGCTTGACGGCGGGCGAAGTCGACTCCTGCACCGCCGGCAACGGCGCGACTTCCGCGGGTTCCGGTAGCGGCTCGGGTTTGCGTTCGAGCGCCATTTCGAGCACCTGATCGATCCATTTCACCGGATGTATATCGAGCCGGTTCTTTATGTTGTCAGGTATTTCCGCAAGGTCCTTAACGTTGTCCTGCGGGATCAGCACGGTCTTGATACCGCCGCGATGCGCGGCCAGCAGTTTCTCCTTGAGTCCGCCGATCTGCAGCACTTCGCCGCGCAGCGTGATCTCGCCGGTCATCGCGACATCGGCTCGCGCGGGAATACCGGTGAGCACCGATACCATCGCGGTAACGATGCCGATACCCGCGCTCGGACCATCTTTCGGCGTCGCACCCTCGGGAAGATGGATGTGGATGTCGTTCTTCTGATAGAAATCCTCGTTGATGCCGAGCTTGCGCGAGCGGCTTCGCACGACCGACAGCGCGGCCTGGATCGATTCCTGCATCACCTCGCCGAGCTTGCCGGTGGTG
>JACPTJ010000212.1 GCA_016192835.1 Betaproteobacteria bacterium | reverse complement strand
TTCAGCAACAACCTCATCACCGAAACCAGCGTGGGCGGCGAGCGCAGGAAGGAGGCCATCCGGCGCGGTTATCTATCGGTCGTCGCGCTGCCGTTGCTGGTGGATGGCGCGGCAGTGGGAAGTTTTTCGCTGTTCGCGAAGGATGCGAACTTTTTTGACGAGGACGAGGTGAAGCTGCTCACCGAGCTCGCGGGCGACATTTCGTTTGCGCTCGAACTTATCGACAAGAGGGACAAACTCAATTACCTGGCTTACTACGACGCTCTGACGGGATTGCCCAACCGGGCGCTGTTCAACGATCGCATGACGCAAGTCCTGCGGGCTGCGAGCCACGAGGAAACCAAGACAGCGCTGGTGCTGATCGACCTCGAACGCTTCCGGGTTATCAACGATACGCTGGGGCGGAGCGCGGCTGACGAGCTTCTCAAGCTCGTGGCGCAGCGCCTGCAAAGCGTCATCTTCGATCGCGATAGCGTGGCGCGGGACCATGCCGACGTCTTCGCGGCCATGTTCCCCGGCATCAGGGACGAGGCGGATATCGCGCACCTCGTCGAGGAAAAAATCATCGGCTGCCTCAATCAGTCCTTCACGATTGCCGGGCAGGAGTTGCGGATTTCCATGAAGGCCGGAGTGGCGCTCTTTCCCGGGGATGCTTTGGTGCCGGAAGCGTTGTTCAGTTGCGCCGAGGCGGCCCTGAGGCAGGCGAAAGGGTCAAGAGACCATTACCTCTTTTACGCGCCCAGGATGAACGCGTTCGTCGCCGAGCGGCTCAAGCTCGAAAGCAAGCTTCAGCAGGCACTGGAGCGGGAGCAGTTCGTGCTTTTCTATCAGCCCAAGGTCGATCTGAGCACCGGGCGCGTCGTGGGCCTCGAAGCGCTGATGCGCTGGAACGACCCCGGCACGGGGCTGGTGCCGCCCATGCTGTTCATCCCTTTGCTCGAGGAAACGGGAATGATCGTCGAGGTGGGCGCGTGGGCAATGAAACAAGCGGTATCGCAATACGCGGCGTGGCAGGCGGCAGGTTTGCAGCCGTCGCCGATCGCGGTCAACGTGTCGGCGGTGCAGTTGAAGCGCAAGGATTTTGTCGCCTCGGTACAGCAGGCCATCGCGATCGCGGGCAAACCCGAGCATGGTCTGGATATCGAAATCACCGAAAGCATGATCATGGAGGACATTGAGGCCAGCATCGAGAAGCTGAAATTCATCCGGGAGTTCGGGGTGGGAATCTCGATCGACGATTTCGGCACCGGCTATTCATCGCTGCGCTACCTCACGCGGCTGCCGATTAGCGCGCTGAAGATCGACCGCGCCTTTATCCAGCATATGGCGACGAACCCGGATGACGTGGCGATTATCTCGACCATCATCACGCTCGCGCGCAACCTGAACCTGAAGGTGATCGCCGAGGGAGTGGAGACCGAGGAACAGTCGAAGTTTCTGCGGCTGCTCAAGTGCGATGAATTCCAGGGCTATTTGTTTAGCAAGCCAGTGCCCGCGGAGCAGGTGCCCGCGCTGCTCGCACGGAGCGGAAAATCTGCCGCGGGCTGAAGCAGCGGGGAGGGGAGAAGCATTAATCAGGGTGGGCGTCGCCCGCCATTAACATCGACTGAAGGAGCCAAACCATGCCCATCAAATTGCCTCGCAAGTTCGCACGTGGCCAAAAGCTGGAGAATGCTGATGTCTATGGCGAGTTGTTTGTCTGGCCGGAGGGATACTTCCAGTACGCGATCGATATCAGGAGCAGGCTTTCCAAATCCGGGGCCTGCGTTAACGTCACCTTCGTCTTGTTCGACGCGAATCAAACACCGCTTGGAACATATGGCATGCCCCTGGACCAGGACTGGTGCGTTGGGCCACGAGGCAACGGTCACCCGGGCCACAGATATGACCAGTTGTACGGACAGATCGCGAAGGATAAACTCGAAAGAACGGAGAGCGTGGCGCTCGTATTCAGGACCAAGGGACAGGAAGTGGCGGCAACAGAATTGCAGGCAATAGCAAGCAGCGGCACCGAACTCGAGTTCTGTCCCATTCCCGATTAGGGCGTCAGGATATCAGTGCTCGGCTTTGACCGGCGGCATCAGCAGACGGTCGGTGAGGGCGATCGCGACCGCCGACAGCAGGAAGGTAATGTGGATGATCACCTGCCACATGATGGCCTTTTCCGCCATGTGTTCCGCGTTGATGAAAGTCTTCAGCAGGTGGATCGACGAGATGCCGATGATGGCGGTGGCGAGCTTGACCTTGAGGACCGATGCGTTGACGTGGGACAGCCACTCCGGCTCATCGGGGTGGCCTTCAAGCCGCAGCCGCGACACGAAGGTTTCGTAGCCGCCGACGATCACCATGATCAGCAGGTTGGCGATCATCACCACGTCGATCAGGCCGAGCACGATCAGCATGATTTCGGTTTCGTTGATATTGCGGGCGGTAACGGTGGTTACCAGGTGCACCAGCTCGGTCCAGAACTGGTAGACATAAACGACCTGCGCCACGATCAGTCCGAGGTAGAGCGGCAGTTGCAGCCAACGGCTGGCGAATATCAGCGCGGACAGCGGGCGCGTGCGGGCAAGTGCGATGTCGTTCATGGAAAGCGTTGTCCTGTTTTCGGAAAAGGGCGCATTCTAGCATCAAGGTAGCATCAAGGGGACAGACCACTAAGCCGATTGGTTTGGCTTAGTGGTCTGTCCCCTTTCTGCTTTATACTTGGGCCGGTCCAGGATCGCTGACGCCCGCCCCCTTCCTCCGTGGTTGCTGAACGAGTCTCGCCGCTCGCGCGGCGCATTGCCGAAATCGCGCCGTTCCACGTGATGGAGCTGCTCGCGCGCTCGCGCGAGCTCGAAGCGCGGGGTCGCTCGATCGTGCACATGGAAATCGGCGAGCCCGATTTCCTGACACCGAAGCCCGTCTGCGATGCCGGTATCCGCGCGATGGAAACCGGCAAGCTGTTTTATACGCCGGCGCTCGGGCTGCCGGAGTTGCGCGCGGCAATCGCTCGCTACTACCACGACCGCTATCAGGTCGAGGTGCCGGCTTCACGCATCATCATCACGACCGGCGCGTCGGGCGCGCTGCTGCTTGCGATCGGCGTGCTGATCGATCCCGGCGATGAGGTGCTGATGGCCGACCCGGGTTACCCGTGCAACCGCAATTTCGTGCGCCTGATGGGCGGGGTGCCGGCCGAGATTGCGGTCGGCGCCGAAAGCGCCTACCAGTTGCTGCCCGAGATGGTTGCGCAACACTGGACCGCGAAGACTCGCGCCGTGATGGTGGCTTCCCCGTCCAACCCGACCGGTACGCTGATGCCGGAAGACTCGCTGCGCGCGATCGCGGCGATGGCGCGCGAGCGCGGCGGCGCAGTGATCGTCGACGAGATCTATCACGGGCTGGTCTACGACGGCACTTACACGACAGCGCTCAAATTCAGCGACGAAGCGTTCATCATCAACAGCTTCTCCAAGTACTTCAACATGACCGGCTGGCGGCTGGGCTGGATGGTGGCGCCGCAAGCTTACGTGCGCGAGTTCGACAAGCTCGCGCAGAATGTTTACCTGGCGGCGCCGACGCCCGCGCAGCACGCGGCGCTCGCGGCATTCACGCCCGAGACCATCGCGATCCTCGAGCAGCGCCGCGCCGAATTCAGGGCGCGCCGCGATTTCCTGGTGCCGGCGCTGCGCGAGCTCGGCTTCCGCATTCCCGTTGTGCCGCAGGGCGCGTTCTACATCTACGCCGACTGCAGCGGATTGACCGATGACAGCTTCGCGTTCGCACGCGATCTGCTCGAGACCGCGGGGGTGGCGATCACGCCCGGCGCGGACTTTGGCGCCAACGCCGCCGCGCGCCACGTGCGCTTCGCGTACACCAACGCCATTGCCGTTTTGGCGGAAGGTGTCAAACGCATCGGTGGATTTCTGAGGGGACAGACCACTAAGCCGGTTGGTTTGGCTTAGGGCTTAGTGGTCTGTCCCCTTAGCACTCGCTAAAATATCGACATGACTCAACTCATTCTGATCCGCCACGGCGAGACGGTCTGGAACCAGCAACGCCGCATGCAGGGGCACTCCGACAGCCCGTTGTCCGAGACCGGCCTGCGCCAGGCGCAGCTGCTCGCACGCCGTCTCAAAGAGATTGCATTCAGTGCGCTCTACAGCAGCGATTCGGGGCGCGCGCACCACACCGCGCGCAGCGTTGCCGAGGTCACCGGGCACGATATTGTTCTCGAGCCGCGCCTGCGCGAGCGCCATTTCGGCGTGTTCGAAGGACTTACCGGCAGCGAAATCGAGGCGAACTATCCCGCCGATTACGTGCGCTTCAAAAGCCGCGATCAGGCTCACGTCATTCCGGGCGGCGAAAGCGCATCGCAATTTCGCGCGCGCGTATTCGCCTGTTTCGATGAAATCTCCAGCCGGCACAATGGCGAACTGGTGGTGGTTATCACCCACGGCCTTGTGCTCGACGTGCTGTATCGCGCGGCGCTTGGCATTGCGCCGGAGCTGCCGCGCATTCACGAGCTGGTGAACGCCGGCATCAACCGCCTGCGCTACGACGGTGGCACATGGCACATCGAGGTGTGGGGCGACGCGAGCCATCTCGACGCAGGAGCGCTGACGTCGGCGTGAGCAACGGACACGCAGTTACGGTGCTGGTCCATGGTCTGTGGATGCACGGCGTCGTGATGCAACTGCAGCGTTATTATCTCGCCAACATGGGTTTCGATGCGGTGTGCTATTCCTACCCCTCGATGCGCCTTACTCTGACCGAGAATGCCAGCCGGCTCGCGCAGTTCGCGCGCCGGCTTGGCGCATCCCCTGTCCACTGGGTAGGCCACAGCCTGGGAGGACTGGTGATACTGCGCATGCTCGAGCGCGAGCCGGCATTGCCGCCGGGGCGTGTGGTGCTGCTCGGCGCGCCGTATGGAGACGGATATGCGCAGCGCGCGCTGGCCGTCCGCCGGCTCGGCGCGCGCATGCTTGGCCGCAGCATCGGCGAGTGGATCGATATCAGGAAGCCTGACAATTTTCCGGGACGCGAGATCGGCGTCATTGCGGGGTCTGCCAGCAGGGGCCTCGGGCGCGTAGTGGCGCGCGGCCTGCCCACACCCAATGACGGCGTGGTGACGGTCGCCGAAACCGTAC
>JACPTJ010000142.1 GCA_016192835.1 Betaproteobacteria bacterium | reverse complement strand
AGCGCGTCAGCGCCGCTGTCAGCTGCGCCGCAGTGTAACAAAGGGCCCAAAGCTCGCGTTCGACACCATCCGGAATCGGGTTCAAAGTCACGCCATTCCGGCTGCCGAGCACGATCACCGGCACGCCGCGGGTCAGCGCCTGAACGCACACGCTGCTCGCGCTGCTGACCAGGACGTCGCTCGCGTCGAGCGCAGCGTCGAAATCGCCGCCGGCCAGCTCGAAGTTTCGGGGCAGGGGCTTGACGAACGAGGGATGAGCTTTGACCCGGACACGCCAGGGCGTTCCCGCGGCTACGGATGGGAAGCCGGCTGCAGCACTCGTCATCAGGTCCAGTATCCCGGTGCTTTCCTCCCGCATCAATGGCAGCGCGACGAGTATCCTGAATTCGTCCGGTCCGACCCGCTCCGTTCGCGTGCGCCAAAGCCCGGCGAACCGAAAAGCGGGTGCTACGGAAACTTCGAGGCCGGGACAGAATTCCCTGGCGCTGTTAACCAGCGCCTCCCCCATCACGGCGACGCGGTGCGGTATCAGCTCGAGGCGCATTTCGTCGCGCGTCGGGAACATGCACAGATAATGGCGCGAAACCACAAATCCCTGGTAGCCGACAATGGGCGTAGCCGGCATGAAACGCCTGCGTCCCGCATTCGAGCCGTGGTCGATCTCCTGGTTTTCGAACCAGTCGATGACGAGCGCAACCGGTATCCCGGCTTCGTGTATCCGCCGCGCCAGCCGGTAGCGCAGCAGGCCCTCGAGCGAGCCTGAGGAGGCGAAAGACTCGTACAGCGCGTCGTTCACCAACGGCGCGATCGCGACGCCTTCGAAATCGCACTGGTTGACCGCCAACCCGAGCAGACGGAATGGATGCGCGAGCGCAAAGGCGTAGTCGCCGAGACGCAGCAAGTCTTCCTTGATCAGAAAATTGACCGGGCTCCTGCGCAGCGCCCGGAAGAGCCGCGGGTAGTTTCTGACTTTGTGATAAGTGGGAAGGAAGAAAACGTGTTGCCGCTCGTCGTCGCTCAGGCACTCCAGCAGCTCGGGGTAATGGCGATCGCGGTAGTCCCGGTCAAAGCTGTCCCGGTAAACGAACGTGTCGATCAGGATAATGGGGGCGGCAGGCGCAAATCGCGAAGCAGGCCGGAATATCCGCGCAAACAGAATCTGATTGAAGGCATGGAAACCTGCCGCGGCCAGCCGGTAGCACATGCCTGCAAACACCTTCGCGCGCCACCACAGCGTGCCGTCGCGCACCCGGACTGACGCGCTGAGACCGCGGCCGGCAAGCGCTTTCCTGAGCGCTGCAGCGAGACCGGGCGAGTCGACGACGATTTCACGCACGGCGCCGCTGGCCTCCGCCACGCGCAACGCGAGCAGCAGTTGGCAACAGCGCGAAAACAGCGCGCACGCAAAAATGTTGCGGCACGCGATCGGCGTGACCCACCAGTCGAGAGAGTCACCGTGCGCGACGCCCAACCGGCGCACCATTTCATTGAACGGCTGCCGGATTTCGAGCGCGATCGCGTTGAGATTATCCAGATGCGCGCGGTCCAGCTTTTCCGTTCCGCTCAGATCCAGTTTCATCGCCCGGCCGGCAACGTTGGCAGCGGGTACCGGTCGAACCGCGCGCCGCGTTTTTCTGCGTTGTGCGCAGCCGCTGCCGCCATGGTTTGCAGTGGGCCGCGCATCGGGAACCCGGTTCAGTCGCCGCCGGCGACGGTGATCAACTCGCCGCTCACGAACCCGGCACGCTCGGAAAGCAGGTAGACCACGGCGGACGCCACTTCGTCGGCGGTGCCGGCACGCCCCACGGGAATCTTGCGGATGCGTTCCGCGATTTCCTCAGACGTGCGGCCGCGCCGCTGTTGCGGCGAATCGACAAAGCCGGCGCGCACGCCGTTGACGCAGATGCCGGAGTGAGCAACTTCCCGCGACAGTCCATGCATCGCCACTTCAAGCGCTGCTTTGGCTGCCGCGTAGTGAACGGTTTTCGCCGAGCCGCCGTACTTGGGTGCGATCGAGCTCAGAAAAACGATTCTGCCTCCTGCATCTGCGCTCATGCGCCTGATCGCCGCGCTGGCGATTGTAAAAGGTGCAACGCAGTGCTCGAACAGCACCCGCTGCCAGGCATCGCGATCGAGCTCTTGCCACGGCTTCCAGTGCACGTTGCCGCCGCACAGCGCGACGCCGCTGATGCTGCCGAAGCGCGCATGAAAGCGCTCGACCAGGTCCCGGCAGGCAGTTTCGTCGGCAAGATCCGACTGCAGGCATTCGCATGCGCTGCCGGCTTGTTCGAGCTGTGTTTTCAAGTTGCTCGCGGTGGCGCGGTTGGTTGAGTAGTGGAGGCCGAGGTTGACCCCCGGTGCCGTGACCTGCGCGGCGACAGCGGACCCGATGGTGCCAGAAGCACCCACGATCAGATATGCGCGATCGGATCTCACGGAAAGGTTGCCGCCCGCGCCTAGGTGACGGTGCAACGGTTGCAAGGCGACTGTTCGTGCCGCCGTTTCTCGAGGTGGGCGCGCCGCAGTCCTTCATAGGCAGTGCCGTTCCACAGTTGTCCCAGCCCGCGCTCGTTGATGCTGCCCACGCACAACGTCGATTTATAGTCCGTGTCGCACGGATTGACCTTGCCGTCCCACCACACGAACATGCGGCGCCACAGGTCGGAGCAGGGCGTGACAATGTCGTTGATCGGCTGCTGGTAAGTGTTCTCCCAGGGGTTGTACTCGACGAATGCAACCTGATCGACCAGGTTTCCCCACAGCTTTTGCATCGAGTCGAGGTTCTGCGCCTGGCTCACTTTGACGCCCGAGACGCGGGTAATGATGGACGAATCCCGGTATTGGGTGGCGCGGATGGTCTGGAAGCGTTCGATGTTGGCGAGCACTTTGTCGAGCCTGCCACCGACCCGCAGCTGGCTGTAGAGCGGCTCCTCGGCGGCATCGGCCGAAAATACCAGGGTCTTGATTCCGCTCTGCAGGATGGCGTGGCATTTTACTTCGTCGAGCAGCGAGGCGTTGGTGTTCATCTTCAGGTTGAGGAACTTGCCGCGGGTATACGCCAGCATCGGCGCAATATCCGGGCACAGCAGCGGCTCGCCGCGCGAGGCCAGCGAGAGAAACTCGACGCGTCCCTCGGCCTCGTCCACCACGCGCTTGAAGACGCCCAGCTTCATATGACCCATGAAGCCGGCTGACTTCCGGGTGAAGGTCTTGTCGGTCTCGTAGCAGAACACGCAGCGGTAATTGCAGATCGAGCTCGGCTCGATCTGCAGGTACGGCGGGAAATCGTCGACGACGAATTGCTGAGGGAAGATTTCGTAGCGGTAGCGGTGCACGAGGTAGCGGGGAAGCGCCTCGTCCGGATAGGTATTGATTTCCTCGACGACGTTGGGGCTGAGCGCAAAGCGAGGTGCGCTGGCGGCGGGTTGTTCCGAGAAAATGTCCGCCATGGCCTGCTCGAAAATCTTGCGGTGGGCTGCGGAAAGCCGATCGGTAAGGCCGGCACGCGATTTCACTGCCGCGATGCGCGCGCGCGCAGCCTGGCCGGCTTCGGCGTGCTTGTGACGCAGCTCGACGAAGCTGTTGTGCTTGCGGTACGGCTTGCGCGCGGGCTTGTCCATCGGCCGGCTTACTGCGGAGCCTCGACGCCGTGCTTGCGCAGCCAGAATTCGACCGTCGGCACCTGCCAGTCATAATCGATGTCGCAGCCGCCCCACGAGCGGATCGAATGAATGCGCTGCCCCATCCATTTCTGCGGCAGCAGCCCGTCTTCCAGGTGGTCGAGGCAATACGGGCGCACCACGGACACGCCCATGTCCGCGAAATAGACGTCGCCCTGCGAGTCGCGGTCGCAGTTGAGCGTCTTCGGATCGCCGAACGTTTCGAACGGCACGAACGGGGTCAGGCAGCCGTCGGCGCCCAGCTTGCGCGCGCGCAGCGGGCTCCACATGTTGTAGACGGAAGTGGTGACGGCCGAATCGAGCCGCGGATCCCGCCGCAGCGCTTCGACGCCTTCATCGATGAGCGTGCCGGTCACCGTCGCCGCGTTCGCAAACAGCAGCACCATCAGCTCGACGCGCTTGCACTCGGCCGCCAGGCGCCGGGCGATCTCGCGGTAGCCGTGGGCAAACACGTGTTCGCCGAGCGCCTCTTTGGTGGCGAGTTCGGGCGGGCGCGCGATAAGCTCCGCGCCGTAGCCGCGGCCGATCGCCATGATTTCGGAAGAGTCGGTGGAAACGTACAACCGGTGCACGTGGCGTGAGGCGCGCGCCGCCAGCAGCGGATACGCGGCGAGCGGCCGTCCCAGCACCGGCATGACGTTTTTCCCCGGGAACCCGGTGCTGCCGGCGCGTCCGATCATCAGCGCGCACACGAGGTGCCCGTCTTCCTGGTTCTTCGTTACGTCTGCGTTCATTATGTTAGGCACTCTAATTCCGAATCTATTGGAGAACAAATGAAAGCGCAAAATTATACCGCGATTGACTCCGCTTTTCGGGCACGCCGCACGACACGAAAGGAGCGCTCGGGTGACGTCTATTGCGATGCGCGCGTCACCAGGCAATCCTCCAGTCCGGTAAGGTCGGGCAGCACGGCAACCGCGCCGGGAAACAGGCTAGCGGCGGCGGCGATACCGAGAAAGCTTACCCCGGTCTCCTGCGCAGCCTCGTAATCGGTGTTGGAGTCGCCCACCATCAGCACGCGGTCCGGCTGCAGATTGCGGTCTTTGACAAACACCGCGATGAATTCCGCCTTGCTGAATGGCGCCCCGCGCACCCCGGCGAAGTAGTGCCCAGCGCCGCGGCGCGCGATGATGCGCTTCAGTTCCTCTTCCGGTGTCCCGGAAGCCACCAACAGCGGCAGCCGCCGATAATGCCGCTCGAGAAATTCGCGGGCGCCGGCGACCCACGGCGCCTGGACCACCGCGTTCTCGACCAGCGCTGAGAATCGCGCGCCGAGCGCAGCTTCTGCCGTTGCGCTCAACGCCTGCGCGAGGAAAGCCCGGTGGCAATGACGAAATTTTTCGAAGCGCGAGACACCCCCGTGCGCGAGGTGATAGGCGACTACCTGCGCGACGACTTCCGGCCCGTATTCGGCGTACAGCGCGGCAAAGGCCCGGGTCTTGACGGCGACGGATTCGACCAGCACGCCGTCGAAATCCAGTACCACCGCATCGTAGCGGAACAACCTACACCCTCGAGCTGTCATCCACGATCAGCCAGTCACCTTCGACGTGCTTGTGCTCATCCTGGTGCAGGCGCTCGTGGATGTCGGCAAGGCAGTCCATGATGCCTTGCCCGAGTTCGACATAATCGTTCGCCACCAGCTTGTGCCCGACCTTGGGGTGAAACGCGTAGGGCGTGATGTCGTAGTGGCCTTCGCTTTTCTGATTGCCGTACCTGAGCTCGACACCGCCGGGGATCATCTCGGACACCATCTTCATCAGGGTCTTGACCTGCATGCGCTCGTGGCCCGACAGGATGAGGTGCCGGTTCGCGTACTCGTTCTCCAGGATTCTGACGCTGAGCTTGGCCGCGTCGGTGACGTGTATGTATTCGCGCATCGCTTCGCCGCTGCCGGCGTAAGTGATCGATTTCTGTTCGAGCGCCTGCTTGAGCAGCACGAAAATCCCGTTGCGCACGTTGGCGCGCCGGCCATAGAGCGAGCCGTAGCGCAGAACCGTGTAGGGCAGGCCGTAACGCTCGTGGTAGGCCTCGACGAAGCGCTCCGCAGCCTGCTTGCTGGCCCGGTAGAACGATCCGCTCTCGGAGTAGACATAGACGCTGCTGGCGAAGATGAAACGCTTCGCGCCAGCAATGCGCGCGGCTTCGAGCGCATGGACGTTCCCGACTACGTTCAGCGCCGCGGTGTCCAGTGGCCGGTTCCTTGCATCCTCGATGTCGGCGATGCCGGCGAAATTGTAGACGTAGCTGCAGCCCTCCGCAGCCCGCGTCATCGCCAGCGGGTCCATCAGGTCACCAACCACCAACTCCTGGTCGTCGCGCAGGTAGGGAGAGTGCACCAGATCGAAAATCCGGACGCGGTAGCCGGCGTCCGACAGCGCATCGGCGACATGGCTGCCGAGAAAGCCGCTGCCGCCGCAAACCAGCACCCGTTCTTCGGTCATTCAGAGTATCCCCCGCAGCGTGTCATCCGGCAGAACGCGCATCGGCCTGCTCCCGAAAAAGTTGCCTAAAACAACATGTTACCGCAACCGCTCTGGCCCGTCCACGCGCGTGCGCGCGATTATTTGCGCACGAACACGGCGTTGTACATGTCCTGGGTGTCACCCTGCATCGCGAGCAGCGTTTTGTGCGCGAGTTTCAGGCCGCACGATTCAATGAGTTCGATCAGCGCCCGGTCGTTCTCGTTGATCTCGATCAGCAGCGACTTCACGACCGGATCCGAGAACGTGCGTCTGCCGCCGCGGATGATCTTGTCTTCGTTGCCGTCGACGTCGAGCTTGATGTGATTGGGCAGCGGGGCGCCGAAGCGCTCGATGAATTCGTCGAGCGAAAATGCGATCACCGATTGCTCGAATTTGGGCTGGAACCGGTTTTTGCGCCAGTCGATTGCTTCGCCGAGCGCGTGCAGCGCCGCGCCGCTT
>JACPTJ010000141.1 GCA_016192835.1 Betaproteobacteria bacterium | reverse complement strand
ATCGGTTACACGCTCGCTTACGGCGTGAATTTCATGGCCGGTGCCGCGCAGCTCGCCGAAAAAAGCGGCTACGAGCTGGTGAAGTTTTTCTTCCTGCTCACGTTCGCCGCGGCCGTGCCGGCAATCGTCTCCGGCGGCATTGCCGAGCGCGCCAGATTCAACCCGCAGCTCGCGGCGAGTTTTCTGCTGGTCGGTTTCGTCTACCCGTTCTTCGAAGGCATCGCGTGGAACGACAACTACGGCGTGCAGGCGTGGCTGGAAGCGAATGCCGGCGCAAAATTCCATGACTTCGCCGGTTCGATCGTGGTGCACGCGGTCGGCGGCTGGATCGGCCTGATGGCGGTGCTGATGCTCGGCGCACGGCGTGGCCGGTACACCAAGGAGGGCGGGATCGCGGCTCACCCGCCGTCCAGCATTCCGTTTCTCGCGCTCGGCGCGTGGATACTGTCGGTCGGCTGGTTCGGTTTCAACGTGATGTCAGCGCAGACCATCGACAAGATCAGCGGGCTGGTGGCGGTCAATTCGCTGATGGCGATGTCGGGCGGCATCGTTGCCGCGCTGATCGCCGGCCGCAACGACCCGGGTTTCGTGCATAACGGGCCGCTCGCGGGACTGGTCGCGATCTGCGCCGGTTCCGACATCATGCATCCAATCGGCGCGCTGGCCACTGGCGTGGTGGCGGGCGGGCTGTTCGTGTTCATGTTCACCGTCACCCAGAACCGCTGGAAGATCGACGACGTGCTTGGCGTGTGGCCGCTGCACGGGTTGTGCGGCGCGTGGGGAGGGATAGCCGCGGGCATTTTCGGCTTGAAAAGCATGGGCGGCCTTGGCGGCGTTACTTTCCTCGCGCAGCTCGCCGGCACGCTGCTCGGCATCGGCGTCGCAGTCGTCGGCGGCCTGCTGGTCTATGGTTTGCTCAGGCAGACCGTCGGTATCCGTCTTGATCCCGAGGATGAATTCCAGGGCTCGGACCTCAGCATCCACAAGATCGGCGCGACACCCGATCGCGAAGCCAACTGGTAGGGCACTGCGGGCGCCGGCCGCTTATTCCATCTCAAAGTCAAAAAAGCATTAATACCGTAGGGTGTGCTCCGCGAAGCGGAGCGCACCAATCCTGGCGCCTTCGCCGGTGCGCAAGCGCACCGAAAATAATGGAACTTTTGAAGTGGAGTTGGAATTAGCGGGTGGTAACCGGATTACGGCCGCGGTTTGCGCGTTATTTTCGGGAGCCTTATGCCAGAGCGAATACATCCAGCGGCACGGTTTTTCCCGGCTGCCCGGCGCCGTGGACCAATCGCCGGATCTTCTCAGTCGTCTCGCGCGAAAATGTTGCCTCGCCGCACCGCTCGCAGACCTGCGCGGGGATGTGCTCCACGAGCGCGCGCCGCTCACCCTCCAACGTGAAAACCTCGCTCACGAATTCGGATCTTGCAGATGTATTACCGCACACATGACATTTAAACATGGCCGCCTCGTTTTCGGAATTCGATCCACTCGTTCGGGTCGGGTTGATAGATCGTGACGATTTTCGACATTTCCGAATCACGGCCGAGGTGGTTCTTGAGCACTTGCTGGTTCAAACCCGATTTGAACTCCGCTTGCAACCCGGAAGCGTTGTAACGCGTGGCCATGATTCAGACTGTGCCCGGATTACTGCAAAATCGCAACTCTCGAGGCCCGCCACGTTGGCGGTTCACAATTCGACGCTGCCGCCGTTCGCGCCTGAAGTACCTCTTTGACGGTAAAGCGCTCGGTATGAAATAGGGGGTGAAGCGCGCCGGCACGCTGCTCGGCATCGGTGTCGCGATCGTCGGCGGCCTGCTGGTCTATGGTTTGCTCAGGCAGACGGTCGGCATTCGCCTCGATCCCGAGGAGGAATTCCAGGGCTCCGACCTCAGCATCCACAAGATCGGCGCGACACCCGATCGCGAAGCCAACTGGTAGGGCACTGCGCGCGCGTCGCATCCGCCGCGGCTAGCGCCGCGGTGCTTGCTCGAGTAACTCGGCGAGCTCCTTCTTGTAGAACTTCGCCATGCCGGTGGTGCCATGGCCGCGCGTGTCGGGGCTGGCCGGGATCAGCAGGTAGCGGCCGTTCTTGAGGCGCTTCATTGCCTGGTCCATGATACCAAGCTCGGTCGGGTTGCGCTCGTCGTCCGCCGCGTTGATCGCCAGTACCGCAGCTTTGATTCGGTCCAACCCCGGCGACGGATCGAAGTCGGCCGACGATTCCCATTGGTACAGCACGTCGTTGGCGTCGCCACGGAAGGGCGCTGCCAGCCGTTGTGTAAGCAGCGCATCGCCCTTGGCGGAGGTGGGCGCCTGCTTAAACAGTGACTGGTTGCCGTTGGAAGTGGCAAACGAGAAGTAGGTCAGCAGCCGCTGCATGTTGCGTGGTTGCGTGGTGTAGTTGCCGTTGTCCCACTCCGGATCGTTGCGGATCGATTGCGCGAGCAGGCGACGCATAATCCAATTGCGGCCCGACATCGCGGCGGGCAGGCAGGCCATCGGCACCACTGCGTCCATCACGTCGGGATAGTTCACCGCCCACAGCCAGGTCTGCATGCCGCCCATCGAATTTCCGATGACCAGGCGCAGGTGCTTCACGCCGAGACCTTCGGTGACCAGCCGATACTGCGCCTGCACCATGTCGTCGTAGTTATATTTCGGGAACTTCATGCGCATGCCGCTGCTGGAAGGCCGCGTCGATTGCCCGGTGCCGAGCGCGTCAGGCAGTATGATGTAGTAACGGCTCGCGTCGAGCGGCTGTCCTGGGCCGAACAGTTCTTCGGCGAAATTCTTCGTCAGCATGCCCGCGCCCGATCCGGCGGTGCCATGCAGAACTAATACCGGTTCGCCCGTCGGCTCACCGATCGTGCGGTAGTGCAGCTTTACCTCCGGCAGCACTTCACCGGTGTGGAAGCGGAAATCGCGCGCCACCCAGTCGCCTTGCTTGGGCGCGGGATAGTTTGCGCCCAGTGCCGGTAGGGCGGCGAATAATACGCACGCAATGAACAGTGTGGCAAGACGTTGCAGTGACATAATAGCTCCCCCTGGATTGATGGTCGAACAGCGGATTATTGTGTTTTGCCAAAATGACAGGATATGGAATCCTACTCCTTTTCCATCGCGGACCTGGCTATGACGCGATCGAATTCGGGCTAACCGTCAACTCGGTCTCTGGTAACATCAAACTCAGAAAGTCAAACTCCCGACTTTCGCATCCGGAGTCATTCACTAAAGGGGAACTTTCATGTCTGCCATATTTCCGGACTCCAGGAAAGCTGCAGCACTTTTAGCGCTGTTTTTCCTGATCTCGCTGTCTGATGTTGTTCTGGCGCAAACCAAACCCAAGCGCACGGATGTTGGCGGAGAACTGCCCCGGTCCATTCTTTGGGTCGGAAACAGTTTCTTTTACTACAACAACAGCATGCACAATTACGTCGGCAGGCTGGTCAGGGCCGCTGATCCCAAAATGGGGCACCGCTCCACGTCGGCGACCCTCAGTGGCTCCGGCCTGGACTGGCACGACATGGAATCCTACTTCCGGCCGAACGCCATCGGGAAATATTCCTTCGTTGGCGACAACGAGGTCAGGTTCAACACGCTCGACAAGCTGTTCGACGCCGTCATCATGATTGACTGCAGCCAGTGTCCGGTCCACCCGCAACTGAAGGCCGTGTTTCACGAGTACGCGAAGAAGCAGAGTGACATCGTCCGCAAGCACGGCGCCATGCCGGTATTTCTGATGACGTGGGCCTACAAGGACAAGCCGGAGATGACGGCGCAATTGGCGGAGGAGTACACCATCGCGGGAAACGACAACAATGCGCTGGTCATTCCCGCCGGGCTCGCGTTTGCCAAAGCGATCGGCAAGAAGCCTGATCTGGAGTTTTATCAACCCGACAAGCGGCACCCGAGCCTGATTGGCACTTACCTGGCAGCCTGCACGACTTACGCGTCAATATATCGGAAGTCGCCGGTCGGCAACCCTTATACTGGCGGTATCGACGCCCAAACTGCTGATTTCCTGCAGGCGGTCGCTTGGGAGACGGTTCAGGAATACTTCGGCAAATAGAAACTGACCGGCAATGAGGATGCCTGGACCGCAACGCACACGTGTTTCATTATGTTAGGCACTCTTATTGCGAATTACATATGTCCGTGACAATTTTCCAACGTAGGGTGGATGGAGCGAGGCACAATCCACCAGATCGAGTTCCGGTGGATTCCGGCGGGAACAGCTCCGCCTCCATCCACCCTACGAGTTCGTCAACCGACGCTCGAATTGTCACGCAGTTTGGTAATGCTCAATAATTCCGAGACCTACGATTTCGTCATCGTGGGAGCCGGCAGCGCCGGCTGCGTGCTGGCCAACCGGCTGACTGCGTCGGGGCGGCATCGCGTGCTGCTGCTTGAGGCGGGCCCGGACAGCCGCCATCCGTGGCTCAGGATTCCGCTTGGCTACGGCAAACTGTTCACCGACCGGCGCTTCAACTGGTGCTACACGACCGAGCCGCAGCCCGGGTGTCACGGCCGAAATATCGTAGCGCCGCGCGGCAGGGTGCTGGGCGGTTCGAGCTCGATCAACGGCCTCATCTACATTCGTGGTCAGGCGCAGGACTTCGATCGCTGGCGGCAGCTTGGCAACACCGGCTGGAGCGCCGATGAAGTACTGCCGTACTTCTGCATGTCCGAGGACAACGAGCGCGGCGCCGACGAGTGGCATGGAGCGGGCGGGCCGCTCGGCGTGTCCGATCTGCGCGACCGCCATCCGGTTGCCGACGCCTACGTTGAAGCGGCGCAGCAATGCGGCTATCCGCGCAACGCCGACTTCAACGGCGCCACGCAGGGGGGCGCGGGCTTCTATCAAACCACGACGCGGCGCGGCGCGCGGTGTTCGACCGCAGTGGCCTATCTCGCTCCGGTGCGCGACCGGGACAATCTGAAAGTTATCGCGGAGGCGCTGGCGACGCGTATCCTGTTCGATGGACGGCGTGCGACGGGGGTCGCGTACGATGTCGGCGGCGCGACGCGCATCGCGATCGCGAACGCTGAGGTGATCGTCGCCGGGGGCGCGTTCAATTCGCCGCAGCTTCTGCAATTGTCGGGGCTCGGTCCGGCGGAGCTGTTGCGCGCGCACGGCATTCCCGTCGTTGCCGACCTGCCCGGCGTCGGAGCCGATCTCAGCGATCACTACTTCACCCGCCTCATCCTGCGCTGCAAAAAGCCGCTGTCGCTCAACGATGCCGTGCGCCAATGGCATCGCGGCGCAGCCGCGGTGTTGCGCTACGCGCTGTTCCGCCGTGGCTACTTCGCCATGCCCGCGCTGTCAGCGGGCTGCTTTCTTCGCGCTCATCCATCCTCCGAGACGCCGGACATCCAGGCGTCGATCGCGCTCTACTCGGTAGAGAACATCGGCGACGCCTTGCATCCGTTCTCCGGCGTCACGGCAGTGTGCACCCTGTTGCGCCCGGAAAGCCGCGGCCACGTCCGCGTCAAGTCGGCCGATCCGCGGCAGGCGCCGGCGATCCATCCGAACTATCTCGCCGCGCATAACGACCGCGACACGATGGTCGCCGGCCTGCGTGCCTTGCGACGGATCGTGCAGGCACCGGCGATGGCGCGGCACATCGCGGAGGAAGTTGAGCCCGGGCCGGCATGCGACAGCGACGACGAACTGCTCGATTACATCCGCCGGCGGGGCTCGACGGTGTACCACCCGGTCAGCACCTGCCGCATGGGTCAGGATAACCGCGCGGTAGTCGATGAGCGTTTGCGCGTGCGCGGCATCGCAGGTTTGCGCGTGATCGATGCGTCGATCATGCCGTCGGTGGTTTCGGGAAACACCAACGCCGCGACGATCATGATCGCGGAGAAGGGGGCCGCCATGGTAATGGAGGACATGGGAGGCCGCTGCTGACAGCGCCGGTGTCCGCCCCGGGCCACCGCCCGCTGGAATATTGCCTGCTATACTCATTGATACTCATTGTTTCACCTCAGGAGGCTGCGATGGCGATAACCTGGTGGGAAAACAAGGCGTGTATTGCAGCAGTTATGGTAATTACGGTTGCTTGTCCGGCGCTGGCTGCCGCGCAGGCGCCGCGATATCCAACCCGGCCTGTCCGAATGATCGTCCCACTCCCGCCAGGCGGCTCCACCGATATCGTCGCGCGCATCGTGGCGCAGAAATACACCGAAACATGGGGCCAACAAGTCGTGGTCGACAACCGGCCCGGCGCGGGTACGTCGCTCGGCAGCGAACTGGCGGCACGCGCCACGCCCGACGGCTACACGCTGTTGTTCGCCAGCGGGTCGCTCGCCACCGATGTACCGCTTTATTCCAAGCTGCCGTTTCATCCGATCAAGGACTTCGTGCCGATCGGGATAGTGGGGCAATCGTTTTACGTGCTGCTCGTGCAACCGTCGCTGGGCGTTAACTCCGTGCAGGAATTGATCAGCATGGCGAAAGCGAAACCGAATTAC
Source organism: Betaproteobacteria bacterium (assembly GCA_016192835.1). GTDB lineage: Bacteria > Pseudomonadota > Gammaproteobacteria > Burkholderiales > SG8-41 > PALSA-1004. The sequence continues at coordinate 2,814 of JACPTJ010000141.1, read as the reverse complement.
ATCCAGTACGCCTCGGCCGGGCAAGGCACCATCACGCACATGGCGGTCGAACTTTTCATGATGAACGCGCAAATCAAGATGCAGGACGTGCCGTTCAAAGGCGGCGCACCGGCGCTGCTGGCGTTTTTAGGCGACCAGATGCCTGTGATCTTCAGTCCCATTGCGGAATGCCTGCCGCACCTGCGCGCCGGCGCCAAGGTGCGCCCGCTCGCCGTCACTGCCGCCAATCGCGTGCCCGATTTACCCGACGTACCCACGCTCGCTGAAGCGGGTGTGCCCGATTCTGTCGTCCTGTCGCGAACCGGCATTTTAGCGCCGGCAGGCACGCCGCGAGACATCGTCAACCTGCTCAATACGGAATTGAATCGCCTTCTTCAGCAAGCCTATGTGCGCGACCGCTTGAACAGTTACGGGCTGGTGCCGGTAGGCGGTACACCGGAGGATCTCGGCAACCATCTGAAATCCGAAATCGCGCGCTGGACCAAAGTAGTCAAGACCGCGGGCATCAAGCTCGAATAGAAAACGCGATTCGTTGTCGCACCGTTTAACCAATTATCCCGGCGCCACTACACATGGCGCCAGCCCCATGCGTCGAGCCCGCCGGGCGAATTTGCCGGGATTGCTTTTACTTCGGTTAATATAACGGGCACATTGGGCATAGCCCGCCGCCAGAAGGAGCAAGCCGATGCATCTCAAAGAGTGGATTGTCGTGGGAGGGATGCTCGCGTGCGTGTGTGTCGCCGATGCGTATGCGCAGCAGAGCGCGCCGGCGCGTGCGCCGGGGGACAAGTATCCGAGCAGACTGGTGCGCTTCATTGTTGGTTTCGCGCCGGGAGGCGCGGCCGATGTGCCGGCGCGGCTGGTGGCGCAGAAGTTATCCGAGTCCATAGGCCAGTCTGTCATCGTCGAGAACAGACCCGGCGCTGATGGAATCGTCGCGGCTGACGTCGTAGCGAAGTCGGCGCCTGACGGTCATACGTTGGCTTACGTGACCGCCGGCTTCGCGATGAATTCCATACTGCACGCAAGAACGCTGCCCTACCATCCGGTCCGCGACTTCACGCCGGTATCGCTCGTCGCATCAGGTCCGCTGACGCTCGTCGTGAATCGTGCGCTGCCGGTAAAGGACCTCAAAGAGCTCGTCACACTCGCGAGATCGAGACCGGGAGAGATGAATTACGCGTCGGCAGGCAGCGGCGGAACGATGCACCTTGCCGGCGAGTTGTTGAAGCAGGTTGCGAAGATCGAGATTGTGCACGTGCCCTACAAGGGCGGCGGCCCTGCGCTGACCGATGTCCTCGCGGGACAGATCGAGCTTACGTTTGTCGGCGCGCCGGCGAGCATGCCGTTCATCCGTTCCGGTCGGCTCAAGGTGCTCGCGGTCTCGACCGCGAAACGCTCCGCCGCGCTACCTGATGTGCCGACCGTCGCCGAGCAGGGTTATCCAGGCTACGAAGTAGCGACCTGGTATGGCGTGCTTGCACCGGCGCGCTTGCAAGTGGCGATCGCGAACCAGTTGAGCAGCGACATCGCCAAGGCTGTCTCGGCTCCGGAGACGCGAGAGAAACTGCTCGCGCTCGGTATCGAGCCCGTCGGCAGCACGCCCGAGCAGTTCACCGCGCACCTGAAAGCGGAGATCGCGCGCTGGACGCCGGTGATCCACCGGGCCGGCCTCAGGATCGAGTAGAACGTGCCCAGCCGCGGCATTCATTGCGCTGATTGCGGATTCCGCCATACTGTGAATTCGCCATCCACAGGCCCCTATATTGCTTGTGATGAGCAGGATTTCAAATAACATGAACACCGACGGGAAAGTATTCGGATAATGAGAACCTGGAATCTGACCTTAAGCGGGAAGGACTGTGATGGAAGTCGGTGCAGGTGAATACATCTACGAACTGATCGAGGATTTTGCGAAGTTACCCGAAGGCGAAACCTTTGGCTTGATCAGCAGGGTTACGACGGATTCCCAGAACCGCCTCTATGTTTTCCAGCGCAAGGATCCTGCGGTGCTGGTATTTGACCGGGAGGGAAAATTCCTCCGGTCCTGGGGGGCGGGGGAATTCAAGCGCGCCCATGGTTTGAAAATCGTCGGGGACGTCGCCTACGTGACCGACCAAGTGGATTGCGTGGCGATGATCTACACCCTTGAGGGCAAGTTGATCAGGCTGATAGGCGCGCGTGGACAGCATTCCGATACGGGTTGCGAGGACTGGCACAATCTTCCCTTGCGGGCGGCCGGCCCATTCAATCATCCGACCGAGATGATGCCGGGGCCGTCCGGTGATCTCTACGTGACCGATGGTTACCGAAACAGCCGGGTGCACCGTTTCACCAAGGATGGCGAACTGATTCAGTCCTGGGGGCAGCCTGGGAAGACTGCGCCCGGAGACTTTCATCTGCCGCACAGTCTGGCGATCTCGCCCGACGGCACCCTGTATGTATGCGATCGCGCCAATGCTCGCGTGCAGATCTTCACGCCGGATGGCAAGTTCATCGGTATGTGGACCGGGATGGGCGGTCCGAATGACATCGCCAGGGACAAGAATGGGATCTTCTATTTATGCGAACAAGCCTCCCGCATCAGCAAACCCGCTATCAGTGTGCGCGATGGAAATGGGTCAGTGCTTGCTCGCTGGGAGATGCCCCCCGTGCATGGCATGGGCATTGATTCAACCGGAAACATCTATGCCGGACTGACTCATCTGGGCCGTGTGAACAAGTACTCGATCACGCGGCTCCCGACATCGCCTGACCTGCCGCCCGAAAAAAAGACCTCGGAGCAGCCAGCTGCGCCGTGATCACTGCCGTGAT
>JACPTJ010000140.1 GCA_016192835.1 Betaproteobacteria bacterium | reverse complement strand
GGGTTCGCTGCCGGATCGCTTCCTTGCGCACGACTTCGAGCGCCTCGCGCTCGAGTAGCCCTGCCTGCTTAGCACGGGCGGCGACCTCGTCCGAAAGGGTCACGGTGATTTCGGTCATGGAACTGTCCTGTCTCAAGTTGCCTATCGAGCGCCGCGCCGTGCGGCGTCGACCTCGGCCTGGATTTCCTGCATCGACATGGGCGGAAGCTGCGCTGCGGCGAATGCGTCCGCCGCCTCAAAAAACGCCTGGGCGCGCTTGGCGCGCAGCGCCACCTTAAGCAACGCTTCCACGGTCTCGGAGGTGAGCAGTCCTGCCGCACGCACCTCCTCGGCGAGCTGATCGGGCAGCGAGAGTTTCAGTTCGACGGTCGTCATCGTCATCTTTCCTATCAGGTTATTCTGACGGCGGGTAAGTTCAGGTCAAAACCCATTCGCGAGGGGCGCTGACCGGACTGGTTTGTTCATTATAACCCTTCGCCAGCCTACGCTTTTCGCTCGCCGAACTAGCAGGCGATCTCGCCGCCAACGATTACCGGGAATCACCCCCGTTTGCGCTCGACCACCACCATAAAACCCATCACCACGCGGTTGAAGTTTGCGAGTTCGAAGCGCTCGAGGAACTTGGGCAGCCACCATCCCGGCGGCTGTTGTATCAGATGGGCGTTGCGCCCGTCCGGCAGGATCTTGGCGGCACGACCGGTATGCACGGTAAATACCCCGACATCCGCGGTCACACGCTGCAGGTCGTCGAGCACGTTGTCGAGCAGCTCCGGCTCAATGTGCTCGAGCACGTCGATGCAGGCCACGAAACCGCAAGGCCGCGGCGGCGCCGACCACGCGGGTATCGCCGGATCGTAATGATGGATGGTCAGTGGGCGCGCGATGTACTGCTTGAGCGCGACGCCCAGACGGCCTTTGCCCGCACCGTAGTCGAGCAATTCAGTTGCGCCCGTGGCGCCGAGCACCTGGGCCACCAACGGCGCGAATTGCACCGAGGCAACGCCGTACTTGGGGTTTTCATGCAGCTGCTGCTGCATTTTCCGGTACTCTTCGCTGATCAGCGTTGCTTCGCCCATGTACACCGCACCTCGAATTAGAACGCCTCATGCCTGCCTCGGCCCCGCCGCCGAGCCCGGGCGAAGACAATATTAGCATGGCGGGCCGACCGGCCCTGATCAGCAAACGGCCGCGACTTTGTAATAGCCGCGAAACGCGAAGGTGCAGCCGAATTTTGATTCGCGCTCGACGTCGGCGACAAGTTGCCGGGGGTTCGCGGCAAGATAGGCCTCGATCGCTTCCAGCGGGCCCGGCCCGAAATCAGGCCGCACCGGGTGCCCGTTGACGACCGTATCCTCGACCACCACATAATCGCCCTGCCGCAACAGCGGGACCAGGGTATTGAGCTCCCGCAAGACATGAGGCGCCGAATGATCGGAATCGAGGATCAGCAGCAGCCCGTGCGACCGGCCCTGCGGAATCAGTTGCCGGATCGATCCGGCGATCGCCGGATCCGCGCTGTCGCCAAGCAGCAGGCGAATTCGCGGATGCGTCGCGGCAAGCGGATCGAGCGCCTCGTGCGTAATGTCGATGCTCACCACGCTGCCCTCGCGCGCGCCGGCAGCCAGTATGTCCGCGAAGAACAAAGCCGACCCGCCGTGCCGCGTGCCGGTTTCGAGCACCCAGTGGATGTCGTTCTCGAACATGAGTTCCTGATAGTTCCACAGGTCGAGCGGCAACTTCAGCGTTCTGACTCCACGATAATGGAGCCGCTTCCAGACATTCGATTCGTAATACCACTTCAGGTAATCGAGTGGCGCGTTGCTCATGGCCCCGGCCTCATTTCGGCTTTTCACCCACCACGCGCATGTCTCTGGGCTCGCGCAACTTGAACTGCGCGGGCTCCTGGCGCAAATTGGTGAGGCCCGCCTCGTGCATCAGTTGACCCAGGCTGCGCGGCGTATAGCCCCAGCGATGGATCATGTAAGGGTCCTGCCACGCCGGATCGCCATAGAACACCCACATGGTACGTTGTCCCTCGGGGCCCGGACCCGCCCCAGCGTCAGGGTTTTGCAGCAGTTCATGCGCCGCAGCAAGCAGGTTGGGACATTCAAGGATCATCGTCCCGCCCGGCCGCAGTACCCGCACCCATTCCTGCAGTACCTCCAGCACCTCCCAGCGCCAGAAATGCTCGACGACGTGGACTGAGAGAATCTCATCGACGCTGTTATCTTCAAAAGGCGTGAGCTCGTGCAAATCGCAGATCACGTCGGGCTTGAAACCGCGCCGGCTTGCCACGACATCGACATTCACGTAGCCGGGCAATATCTTGTCACCGCAGCCAAGATTCAGTTTTTTCACGCAGGTTCTCCCGGTCCCGGGGCCTGAAACGACTCGAACGATCGTCGCATCAACCGCTCCGAATGATTCTCTCCCAGGCGTTTGCGATAGCTTCGGGAGCGTACGTTGCCTCGATATGGCGTTGCGCATCCTGCAGGCGGCGAACGGCCATTGCGGGATTACGGACGGCCCAACGAATGCCCTCCGTCAGACTCTCAGCCACCCACGCCCATTCCTTGCGGGACGGTCCTTGTCTACGGGAATCAGGACGAAATCGCACTGTGCCAGCGTTTGCCACAGCGCCGGCAAAGACCACTCGATAAATTTTACATGCAATAGCGGCGAGTTGAATCTGTCCAGTACTTCGCGCAGTCCCGGCACGTTGCCCGTCACGACTGTCAATTCGACAGGATACCCCTCTCCCGCATCGACGAGCGCGCCCAGGTGCCGAAATAGGGGCGGCAAGTTGGTCTCCCACCCGAACCAGACCTGCTTCAGACGCGGCAAATCCGGTGTCAGGCGGGGCTCGCCCCTGGGTCCTTCGAACGGATCACTGATAACGACTGCCTTGCGAGCGCCGGTATCCCAGATCCTGGCTGCAAGCGCCGGCGTAGAGGCAACGACGAGGTCCGCTTTTTGAATTATCGACAGGTAGTGGCCCTTGAATGGAGAATCAAAGTAATCGTCGCAAACGTCCACGATGGATTTGATCCCCAGTTGACGGCACAGATCGATCAGCCTTTGCGTGACTGCGGGCACCACATGATTCTTGCCGAAGATAACTGCGTCGGCGCCGCGTATTTCCTGTGCGGCAAACTCGGCCGACTGCTCGCTCTCATTCACGCCGAGCAGATAAACCTCATGCCCGCGGGAGCCAAGCTCACGCGCCGGGATGATGGCCCGGTACCTGTAGCTCGCCAGCGGAGAATACAGGCCCGTTTCCAGCTGCCGGAGATAGTCGGCGATGAGCACCCAGGCTACTCGCACGGCGCTGTTGACCCGGATCGACCGGCTAGATCCCGAGCGCTTTCAGCTGTTTCTCCGGATAGCGCGTACCCGCCGTCACGTTGAGCGGGAAAGCTTTGGCGAGAGCTGCGATTTCTTCGCCTGTAAGCTTCACCTCGAGCGAGGCCGCGTTCTGCTCCAGATACGGGCGGCGCTTGGTGCCGGGAATCGGCACGATGTCTTCACCCTGCGCGAGCACCCAGGCCAGCGCGACCTGCGCCGGCGTACATTTTCTCGCGGCGGCGATTTTTTCGAGCGGTGCGAGCAGTTCCGCGTTGTGCTGGATGTTGTCCGCGAGGAAGCGCGGATGATCGCGCCGGCGGTCTTTCGGCAGCAGGGCATCGAGGGTTTTCATGGTCGCGGTCAGGAAATCGACATCGCGGCTCCATAGCGAGTATTCGGTCTCGAGCGCGACGATAGGATGCACTTTGTACGCGCGGCGCAGCGTCTGCGGCCCGGCTTCCGATAACGCGAGATAGCGCACTTTGCCCTGCTCGACGAGCTTTTTCATCGCGCCGACCGTGTCCTCGATCGGCACGGTGGGATCGACGCGATGCAGGCCGTAGATGTCGATCACATCGACGCCAAGGCGTTTGAGCGACTTGTCGCATGCCTGCGGCACGTAATCGGGGTGGCCGCCGCTCAAGCCCGTGCCACCGCCGCCGGCGAGCGCGAGGTTGCCGAACTTGGTCGCCAGCAAGAATTTGTCGCGTCTGCCCTTGATTGCGCGCCCGACCAGTTCCTCGTTAACGCCGTTGCCGTAAGCATCGGACGTGACCAGCAGATTGACGCCGAGCTCGAGCGCGCGATGCATGGTCGCGATCGATTCCTCGTCGTTGGGCACGCCATAGCTGATCGACATTCCCATGCAGCCCAGGCCGAGCGCCGGCACCTGCGGGCCATTGTTGCCGAGTTTGCGTTGTTGCATCGTTTGCTCCCAATTTCGTGATTCGTGATTAGTGATTCGTAATTAGTAATTCGAACAACGAGTCACCAATCACCAATCACTAATCACCAATCACCAATCACGAACCGCGGATTATCCGCGATAGCCGCGCAACGCGTCAAACCCGAGTCGTGGTCGTCAGAACGTATAGCCCGCGCCGATGAGAAGCACGTCCGTATCCCGATGGTAATCGGTGAGTACGCGG
>JACPTJ010000106.1 GCA_016192835.1 Betaproteobacteria bacterium | reverse complement strand
GTGGACGCAGGGCCAGGGAATCGCCCATGCCGCGCGCCCCTCGGCAAGTTCCGCCAGCCGCTGACAGGCGGCTTGATGCCACTCCGAGTCCTCGCGATGTGCGTAAACGAGGATGTTAGTGTCTACCGCGATCATCCACCGCGCCCTTCATATGCAAGCTCGCGCAGTTGTTGCCAACTCGCGCCGCGCGCGCCCGCGCTGAGGCCGCGCCCTTTGAAGGATGCCTTGCGCAATTTAAAATGCCCGCGCTTTGCGCGCCCGGTGAGCGCATGGCGCAATCCCTGCTCGATCAGCGTACGCACCGTCGTGCCCTCGCGCGCGGCGACTTTCTTGGCCTCGGCCAGCAAGGCGTCGGAAATCTCAACAGTGGTCTTCATATGGCTACCCATATTTCCTGATATGTTGCCCCACTCATTATCAGGGCGGCCGTGTCCATGGTCAAGCGTCAGAGAAAACCGGTGGATTCCGCGCAGCGGGACCGGCGGGGCCGGACCGGCCCATGCCGTGGTCAGCGCCGGTTGATCGCGACGGGGATGCGACGCCAAGCGGGCTATCTGACATGGCGGGTAACTTGTGAGAATGGACCGGAACCCTGTACCGCAATTACCCTTACAATCCCGAAGACGGGCGCAACGATGCCGAGGCGGGGGGCGCGCCCGTGCTGCGGGGCGGTTCCTGGATCAACTTTCAGAGGTACGCGCGGTGCGCGTCCCGCTACTGGCACGCTCCCGACTCCTTCTACAACTACATCGGTTTTCGGGTAGTTGTGTCCCTGGCGAATTCTGGGTTCTGAATTCTGATTTCTGTATTCTGCCCACACGCAAACGGTGGCGATGGACATGGCCAAGACCCACGATCGCTTGTTCGCTTTTGACTTCGGATTCCTGCACGTCTAGAATGTATTGCATTGATGTATTACAAGTGGAGATTGCCATGGCTGCATCGGCGCGTTTGAATGACGATCTGGAAAGCTGGCTGGGTCGCTACTGCCGCTCCAAGGGTGTTTCGAAAACCGAAGTGATCGAGTTGGGGTTGCGCATGGTTCGCCGCACGGAAAACGGGACCGAGGCGCACCTTCATCCGGCGTTCGCCGCATTCCAGAAAGTCGCGCCCGGCCTGGTCAAGGAGCACCGCAGCGGCCGGGAACGCCGCTCGAGCGACGCCATGAGAAAGGCCGTGCGTGCCAGGTATTCTGATTGACACCGGGGCCATTCGGGCGCTGCTCGATCCGGGCGACAAATACCATGGTCAAGCCGTGGCGTTGTTTAAATCACTTGGCCCGGCCGACGATCTGTTAACCACCTGGCCCGTCATCACCGAATGCAGTTTTGCCATCGAACGCAACCGCGTTGCGTTGTGGCAATGGATTCATGATAGCGGAATCGAGGTTGTCGATTTTTCGATTCAGGATCTGCCGGCGATGCTGCGCCTGGTTGCGCCTTATTCCGATCGCCTGGTGGATTTTGCCGATGCGACGCTGCTCTGGCTCGCGATGAGGCGGCACACCAGGCGGATCGCAACAACCGACTTCAATGATTTCGAGACGTATCGGCTGCCTGGCAGGTTGAAGTTCGATATCCTTTTCACCCGCCGGTAGCTGCCGCGGATCGCCGAGCCCGTAGTGACTTGGTTCAGCGGCGGTTGATCGCGACGGGGATGCGGTGGCGGCCGAACTGGCCGTGGAAGGCTTCGAACGCGCCCGCGATGCGCGTTGCGCAATAAGGGCAGTTGCCGTCGGGCGTCAGTTCAAAGGACCTGATTTCGTGCCAGTCGCGCACGATCAGCGCCGCGTGGCACGACGGGCAGAAAGTCGTGCCGCCTTCCGAGTCGTGGATGTTGCCGGTGTAGACGTAGTGCAGGCCGGCTTCCAGTGCGATCTGGCGCGAGCGGTGCAGCGTCGAGGCCGGCGTGGGCGCCAGGTCGTCCATCTTGTAGTCGGGGTGGAACGCCGTGAAATGCAGCGGCACATCGGGCCCGAGTTCCTTCATGATCCACGCGCACATGGCAGTGATTTCCCCGGCCGAGTCGTTCTTGCCCGGAATCAACAGCGTCGTGATCTCGAACCAGACGCCGGTCTCGTGCTTGAGGTAGACCAGCGTATCGAGTACGGACTGCAGGTGCGCGCCGCACAATTTGACGTAAAACTCGTCCGTAAACGCCTTGAGGTCAACGTTGGCGGCGTCCATCTTGGCGTAAAACTCGCGCCGCGCCTGCGCATGCATGTAGCCGGCGGTGACTGCAACCGTCTTCACGCCGCGCGCGCGGCAGGCATCCGCGGTGTCCATTGCGTACTCGGCGAAAATCACCGGATCGTTGTAAGTGAACGCGACGCTCTTGCAGCCGTTGTTGCTTGCTGCGCGCGCGATCGCCTCGGGCGAGGCCTGGTCCATCAGCGTGTCCATTTCGCGCGACTTGCTGATGTCCCAGTTCTGGCAGAACTTGCACGCGAGGTTGCAGCCCGCGGTGCCGAACGACAGGATCGACGAGCCCGGGTAGAAGTGATTGAGCGGTTTTTTCTCGACCGGGTCGACGCAGAAGCCCGACGAGCGGCCGTAGGTGGTGAGGATCATTTCGTCGCCGATGCGCTGGCGCACGAAGCACGCGCCGCGCTGGCCTGCGTGCAGCCGGCAGTCGCGCGGGCACAGGTCGCACTGCATGCGGCCGTCATCCAGCATGTGCCACCAGCGGCCCCGGTATTGGCCGGGCGGCGCTTTGTCCGGCGTCACAGTTCCGACCATTTGCTCACCGTGTAGCGCGAAAGCCTGACGGCCGGGTCCCAGAAGTCAGGCGGCAGCCCGGCCTTGCGTTTCAGATGGCCGAAAAAAAGGCGCGGGTCGCTGAAATCCTCCCACGCCTGCGGCAGAAACGTGCTGCGATGATAGCCGTACTCGAAAATCACGCCATCGATCCCGGGGCGCACCTGCGCGGGCGCGTCG
>JACPTJ010000105.1 GCA_016192835.1 Betaproteobacteria bacterium | reverse complement strand
GGCGCCTTTGTTCAACGGAACGTAGATGGCCGTGGTTTGCTCGTCGCGGGAGATGATGCGGTCGGTGAAGAGCGGATTTTCCTTCAGCGTTTTGCGCAGCGCCTGCATTTCCGCTTCGGCTGCCGGTATCTTCGTCAGCAGCGGCGCGACTCTGAGCCCATCGGCCACCGCCGTGACGTTGTCGATGGTGGTGAAGCTGGAAACGTCGCGCCCGGCCACGCCTTTTATTCCCAGGACCTCGGCCGTGATGTCGCGCACTTTCTCCAGGGTGGCGCGGTTCAGCACGCTCTTCGGATGGGCAATCCCGACCACGACGGTGTCCTCGTAGAGGGCGAATGTCCGGTCCACGCTGTCGTTCCACACGCGCACGTCGGAAGTCGGCGGCAGCATGTTCTTCGGGTTGGTGTCGAGTTGGATTTTCGGCAGTTGCGCGGCAAAAACCAGAGTGACCAGCAGTACCAGGCCGAAGATAAGTTTCGGACGGGCGATGGAAAATTCGACCAGCGCGTGCTTGTTCATCAGCAGTCAAAACCGGCTGTAAAGCCAGAACTTCTCGTAGAGCACCTTTCCCAGATGCAGGATGATGCCCGGTTTCCTGAGTCGGATCTGCGGCGCCGGATCGGCGTAGAAGTTGCCGCTGCCAAAAGCGGCGCGGCCGTCGCCGGTTTCCACAAAACACTCCCCGTTGCCAGTAAACTGCCGCCGCTCTCCCTTGCCCGTAATCGCCTGGACAATGTTGTGAGCTACCACCTCCGCTTCGTTGTGCGCGAGCACGCCCGCCTTGGGCAGCGGTTTACCGATCGAGGTAAGCATGATTCCGGCCACGTCACCGATTGCATGGACGCCGGGGAACCTGGTTTCGAGCGTGCCCCGGTCTACGGGAATCCAGCCGCTTTCACCGCACATCCCTGCCTCGCGGACCACCTTGGGGGCGCGATGCGGCGGCACGTACGCGAGCAGATCGAAATCAGCTTCGGCGCCGTTGGCGAAGGTAAGTCGGCGTCTGGCGGGATCCACGCTCGTCACCGCGTGGCCGGGGTGATAGCCGATGCCTTTTGCTTCGACCATTTGCCGCAACGCCGCGGACACCTCCGGCCCGGCTACGGGCATGGGTCCAGGCTCAGGCGTGTAGAGGTCTACTGAGACGTCCTTGCGGACGCCGCGCCGGCGGCAATCGTATTCGAGCAGCATCGCTGCTTCGTTAGGGGCAGCCGGACACTTGAAGGGCATGGCTGCGACCAAAACGATGAGGCGGCCCTTGCTCAACTTCGGCAGCGCCGAGCATAGCGATTGGGACCCGGCGAGCGAGTAGAAGTTATGCCCTGCCTCCGCAAGACCGGGAATGAGTTCCGGAGCGAGTTCTGCGCCGAGCGCAACGACCATGTAATCGCCCGTGATGTCCGCGCCGTTCACGCGGATCGTCCGCGCAGCCGGGTCAATACGCTCAATCGAGCCCCGGATCAGCTCGATCCCGCGCTTGGTGAGCGCGTCGATCGGGCGGGAGATCTGCCCGGGGCTGCGCTCGCCGAGCATCAGCCAGAGCAACGATGGCGAAAAGACGTGATCGGCTTCCTTTTCCACGAGCACCACCCGGTGCTCGGCAGCCAGCAATTTTCGCAGCCGTGTCGCGGCGACGATTCCACCGATACCGCCACCCAGGATCAGAACCGTTTTGCGGGATGTCATATCCATCATCGTCGTCTCCTCATCGTCAGCAAAAAACCACCCAGGATCAGAACCGTTTTGCGGGATGTCATGGCAGTCTCAGAACACCAGTAATTTGTCGGCCCACTGCGTCCACGTGGTGAGCTCGTCCATGGTGCTACGATGGGCACTCTGCACCAGATCGGATTCAGCGATGCCGCGCGCGTCGATGCAGGTTCCGCAGACGCCGACCTCGGCGCCGGCACGCAGCGTCATGCCCAGCATATCACCGATGTTGTAAAAACCCTGCGGCACTTTCTGCCCGGCCTTGGCGCAGGCGGCGGCATCGCCGATCAGGAACACCTTGACTTCGTCGGCGTCCGCTTTCGCCAGCGACCGCGCAAGACGCAGCGCGTTATAGCTGCGCTCGCTGCCGTAGGGCGCGTCGTTCAGAATGAACAATATTTTCATCGTGGAATCTCCTGCGCTCTGTTGGGGGGTTAAACTGAAGGGAGGAATATGGTAGCATTATTCAATTGATTACTTGAATAGTCAAGCGTAAGGAGCCTGGCGCGATGTCGGAACAGAACTTCAAGAGCGACTTGTTTGCGCAGTTCGCCCGTATCGGCAAGGCGTTATCCAGCGGGAAGCGGCTGGAAATGCTGGAGTTTCTGGCACAGGGCGAGCGTAGTGTCGAGCAACTCGCACGCATGACAAGGCTTTCCGTTGCCAACACCTCGCAACATCTTCAGCAACTGCGCCAGGTGGGGCTGGTGACTGCGCGCAAGGAAGGCCTGTACGTTTACTACCGGGTCGCGGGCGATGGCATCGTCCGGTTGCTCGCCGCGCTGCGTTTGGTGGGAGAAGAACACGTTGCTGACGTGGATCGGCTGGTCAAGCTTTTTCGCGACAGCAAAGACGACCTCGAGCCCGTTCCGGCGAAGGAACTGTGGCAGCGGGTCAAGCAGGGACTGGTGACGGTCCTGGACGTGCGTCCGCCCGAGGAATACGCGCAGGGACACATCCGCGGCGCGATCAACGTGCCGGTGACGGAGCTGAAGAAAAGGCTGCACCAGATCCCCGCCGGTCAGGAGGTGGTCGCCTACTGCCGCGGCCCCTATTGCCTGTTGGCGTACGAGGCGGTCCAGGTTCTGCGTAAGAGGGGAATCAAGGCGCGCCGTCTTGAAGACGGTTACCCGGAGTGGAAAAGCGCGGGTTTGCCGGTGGACGATCCTTCCCGCGCGTAACAATTATCTATATTTCAGCGTCGGCGCGAGTTGCTTCCAGACATTTTCGAGGATGACCGGCTGGGCCTGCGCGTTGGGATGCAGATTGTCCTCCAGGAATAATTCGCGTTTGCCGGCCACGCCGTCGAGCAGGAATGGCACCAGCGCGCATTTGAACTGGCGGGCGAGCGCGACGTATGCCTGTTCGAAGTCCCGCGTATATTGCGGCCCGTAATTGGGCGGCATTTTCATGCCCGCGAACAGCACGCGGCTGCCGGACTTTTGCGCGGCGCGCAAAATGACCGCAAGGTTGTCCCGCATTTGCGCGAGCGGCAGGCCGCGCAGGCCGTCGTTGGCGCCCAGTGCAACGATCACGATGGCCGGCTTGTAGGCAGTGAGCGTCGCGGCAATGCGCGCCGCGCCGCCGCTCGTGGTCTCGCCGCTGACGCTGGCGTTGATCACGGTATAATCCAGCCGCTTCTGGCGCAGGCGTTCCTGCAGCAACGCGACCCAGCCGGCTTGCTGGCCGATGCCATACGCGGCCGAAAGGCTGTCGCCGAAGACGAGCAGAGCCGGGGTGGCATGCGCCAACCCGCAACCCAGCAGCGCGAGCACTAATACCAATAGTTTTCCCATGGAGACCAAAATTCCGATTGTCAGAGCGCGGGGGCTGTCAAAAATCGTAGCTAACGGTGCGGACACGCTCGCTATTTTGCAGGATATCGACCTGGACGTCATGCCGGGTGAAGCGGTTGCCGTGGTCGGCGCCTCGGGCTCGGGCAAGTCGACGCTGCTGGGTCTGCTCGGCGGTCTGGATAATCCCAGCACAGGCAGCGTGGCGCTCGATGGGCGCGACCTGTTCAGCCTCGATGAGGACGGCCGCGCGGCGCTGCGTTCGAAACTGCTCGGTTTCGTGTTTCAGTCGTTCCATCTGCTGCCGGCGCTTAACGCGATGGAGAACGTAATGCTGCCGCTCGAGCTCGCAGGCGATCGCGATGCAGCCGACCACGCCGTGGCGTTGCTCGAGCGCGTCGGCCTCGGCGCGCGCCTGCGGCATTATCCGAGGACCCTCTCCGGGGGCGAGCAGCAGCGCGTCATCTCATGTTCGAACTCAATGCCGAGCGCGGCACGACACTGGTACTGGTCACTCACGACGAAATGCTTGCGCGCCGCTGCATGCGGCTGATCCGTCTCGCCGGCGGCCGGATCGAAAATCCTTGAGATGAAAAAAGACAAAGAATCCATGGCCACAGAGGACACAGAGGGCACAGAGAAAAGGCAGAAGAGCCGTCTGCTTTCCGGGTTCATGCTTTCTCTGTGTCCTCGGTGACCTCTGTGGCTGATCGAGATTGGGTTTTATGAGCATGCTTTCACTCAAAATGCTGCTGCGCGACTGGCGCGCGGGAGAGTTGCGTATCCTCGCGCTCGCGCTGGTGGTGGCCGTGGCGAGCGTGACCAGCGTGGGTTTCTTCGCCGATCGCGTGCGCCAGTCGCTGACGCGCGAGGCGCATCAATTGCTCGGCGCCGATCTCGCGATGATCGCCGATCACCCATGGCCGCAATCCGTGCGCGACGAGATCGCGCGGCAGGGTTTACAGGTGGCGGAAAGCACCGGCTTCACCAGCATGGCGCGCGCGCGCGATCAGGCCCAACTTGTCGCGGTCAAGGCGGTGTCGGGCGGCTATCCGTTGCGCGGCAAGTTGCGCGTTGCGGCCGGGCTCAACCTGCCCGATGCGGAGACCGGCGCGGTGCCGCAGCCGGGGTCGATATGGATCGACGAGCGGCTCGCGCTGGCGCTGGCACTGACGGTCGGCGATACGCTCGAACTGGGCGCGATCAAACTCAGCGTGAGCGCGATCCTGACGCTCGAACCGGACCGCGGCGTGTCGTTCTTCAACATCGCGCCGCGCTTGATGATGAACCTGGCCGATATCCCGGCGACGGGCCTGGTGCAGACCGGCAGCCGGGTGTGGTATCAACTGCTCGCCGCCGGGCCGCGCGCAGGGGTCGAGGCATTCGAGCTATGGGTTACGCCCAGGCTCGGACGCGGGGAGTCGCTGCAGAGTCTTGCCAACGCGCGGCCGGAAATCCGGGCCACCCTGGAGCGGGCGCAGAAGTTCGTCGGCCTGACCTCGTTGCTCGCCGTGGTGCTGGCGGCGGTGGCGATCTCGCTTGGCACGCGCCGCTACACGCAGCGGCATCTCGATGGCTGCGCAGTGATGCGCTGCGCGGGCGCCTCGCAACGCCAGTTGCTCGGGCTGTTCGCCGGCGAATTCGCGGCGCTCGGCGTGCTTGCCGGCGCCGCTGGCTGCATTGCGGGCTACTTCGTCCAGCTCGTGATTGCTTGGCTAGTGGCAGATCTGGTCGCGGTGCCGCTGCCCCAGCCGACGCTGCTGCCGGCGCTGCAGGGTTTCCTGATCGGTCTTGCCTTGCTGCTGGGATTTGCTCTTCCGCCGCTCGCTCAGCTCAAGCATGTACCGGCGCTGCGGGTGATCCGGCGCGACCTCGGCCTGCCGCGCGAGCGCGCGCTTGCAGCTTACGGCGCAGGTCTGGCCGTGATCGCCGTGCTGCTCGTCTGGCAGGCGGGCGAGGCGAGGCTCGGGCTCATCGTGCTCGGCGGTTTCGCCGCGGCGTTTGTCGTGTTCGGCGGCGTCGCGTTCGGCGCGCTGCATGTGCTGGGGGGCGCCACCCGCGTGGCGGGACTGACCTGGCGCTATGGACTCGCTAACCTGAGGCGCCGCGCCACGACCAACACCGTGCAGGTCCTCGCGCTGGCGTTGGGTCTCACGGCGATCCTGTTGCTGAGCTTTACCCGCGGCGATCTGCTGGCCACCTGGAAGGCCAGGATTCCCGCCGATGCGCCGAACCGCTTTATCGTCAACATCCAGCCGGAGCAGCGCGCGCTGCTGTTGGAGTTCTTCCGCGACCATGGCATTGCGCTGCCGCAGACCTATCCCATGGTGCGCGGGCGGTGGGTGGCGCACAACGGCGCGCCGGTCGATGTCGAGCATTACGTGGAACGCGAGCGCAGGCTCGTCGAGCGGGAATTCAATCTTTCCTACATGGATGCATTGCCCGGCCACAACCGGATAACTGCGGGTCGCGGGTTTTCGCAGGACGACCGGGTGCGGGGCGCACTGTCGGTCGAGGAGGGTATTGCCCGTTCGCTCGGCTGGAAGCCCGGCGACCGCTTGTCCTGGCAGGTGGCGGGGCAGACCTTCAGCGCGCCGGTCGTGAACATCCGCAAGCTCGACTGGGATTCGATGCAGGTAAATTTTTTCGTCATCGCGACCCCGGGACTGCTCGCTGGCGCGGCCACCAGCTACATCACGAGCTTTCATCTGCCGCAGGCGCAGGCGGAATTCACCAACCGCCTGTCGCAGCGTTTCCCCAACATGACGGTGGTCGACATGAGCGCGATCCTGCGCCAGGCGCAGAGCGTGCTGGAGCAGGTGATCCGCGCGGTGCAACTCGTGTTTCTGTTCGCGGTCGGGGCCGGCATCCTGGTGTTGTACTCGGCGCTGCTCGCGACCCGCGACGAGCGGGTGCAGGAAGCAGCGGTGATGCGCGCGCTCGGAGCTTCGCGCTCGCAGGTGCTCGCGGCGCAGCGCGCCGAGTTCGTCGCGCTGGGCCTGCTGGCGGGATTGCTGGCGGCGGCGGGCGCCACTGCAATCGGTTTTCTGATCGCCCGGCAGGTGTTCGAGTTGGCACCCCAGGTCAATCACTGGATTTGGCTGGCGGGGCCGCTGCTCGGCGTTGTCTGCGTGGCGGTGAACGTGGTTGCCGGCGCACGCGCGGCGCTCAATCAGCCGCCGCTGATCGCTTTGCGCGAAGTGTGAGGCTGCGCGCGAGCGATGCCTGCGGGCACGACTACCGATTCGCCTTCTCCTGCGAGTGGCGCGACTTCCGCCCGCGCTAACGAGCGAGGAGCTGCCGGCGCTGCTTGGCAAGATCATCGCACGCGTCCTGCGGTTGACCCGTGAGGGGCATCTCAGTGGTACTCCGCCTCGCGCTCGTGCCGGGCCGACGCAAGGTACACCGCGCTTGCAGTCCGATAGTAGAGAATCCAGAATTCTCCGAGCAGCCACTCTCGCGCCTGCAAGCGGCGGCGTGCAGTCAGCGGGGCGAGGCGCAGGAGCCAGTTCCGCTCGGAGTTGCTCATGGTCAGGCTCAGTTGCGCGGGACTGCCAATGTCGGGATGCGCCGCCAGAATTCGGGGGAGATCTCCCTCGACCAAATCGATCAGCCGTAGCGCCCGCGAACCGGCGTCG